>NZ_JBTIXF010000104.1:0-13598 GCF_055793945.1 Plantactinospora sp. A48
GGCCGGTTTCCACAGTTTGTGGGTGTTTTTTTCCCCTGTTTTTTTCTCCTTTTTTGTTTGGTTGTGTTTGTCTCGTGCCCGCCCCGGCTTTTTTTCCTCTCTCCCCCCCGTCGATCCAAGCCGGAACCGCCGACACCCGGCGAGTCGCACGCCGATCACCCGTGATCCCGAACCTGACGGCGGATCCGCTCGAATGGCAGGACGACCGAAGCCCGCTTGGACGTCGATATTCATGATCGGGAAAAGCAAGATCCCCACCGACGTTTCCGCTGGTGGGGATCTGTCTAGCCCGGCGAAAGGCTATGTGGCCAGGGGCGGGGTCGAACCGCCGACCTTCCGATTTTCAGTCGGACGCTCGTACCAACTGAGCTACCTGGCCGGGTTGCTCGGGTCATGTTACCTGGCCGGCGATGGACTCACCGGACGGGTAACCGTCCCGAAACGCAGAACGCCGCGCGAACTCGCGCGGCGGTCGGCGCTGGCGGTCCTGACGGGACTTGAACCCGCGACCTCCGCCTTGACAGGGCGGCGAGCACTCCAACTGCTCCACAGGACCTTGCTGACCGGCTAGGCCGGGTGTTACACGTGCCCCCAACGGGATTCGAACCCGTGCTACCGCCTTGAAAGGGCGGCGTCCTGGGCCGCTAGACGATGAGGGCGGCCCCGCCATCATTGCACAAGACAACTCAAGCGGCTGTGCTCCCATCCGGCCCCGCCGGAGGCTTCGAAAGCATACGTGATGCCTCGGCGCTGCTCCAAACCGGTATCCCGCCCCGCCCTGTCGGGGGTGGAAACCACCACAGGACGGGGCGAAACTCCCGGTCACCGCAGCTGGACGATCCCGAACCGCTTCTTCAGCCAGGGGATCACCCGAGGGCAGGCGGCCACGGTTTCGCTGCGGTCGCCGCCACCATCGTGCATGAGCACGATCCCGCCGGCCCGGGCCCGGTGCTCGACCCCGCTCACGATCGCCGAGGTGCCGGGGCTGGACCAGTCCCGCGGGTCGACCGACCAGTGCAGCGGGGTCATCCCAAGCTCCTCCAGGACCCCCATCTCGGGCATGGTCCACTCGCCACCCGGCTGCCGGAAGTACTTGATCGGCGCCCCGGGCGCCGCCTTGTGGATCACGTCATTGGTCCGGGTCAGGTCGGCCCGGATGGCCGCCGGTGACTTGCTGCCGAGCCGCAGGTCGTGCGACCAACTGTGGTTGCAGAGCGTGTGCCCCTCACGAACGATCCGGGCGACCAGGTCGGGATACTGCCGGGCCTTGACGCCGATCAGGCAGAACGTGGCCTTGACGCCGACCGAGCGCAGGTAGTCGAGCACCCGGGGGGTCCACTTCGGGTGCGGGCCGTCATCGAAGGTGAGCGCGACCGCGCGTACTCCGGTGCTCCGGCGGCTGGCGCGGATGGCCGCGAGGTCCGGGCCGCCGGGCTTGGGCTTGCCGGCCTTGCCGGGCGGGTGGGCCGGCGGCCGGGCCGGCTTGCCCGACGGCGATGGTTTGCCCGCCCCCGGCTTCCCGCTGGGAGAGGAGTCGCCCGGCCGGTCCGACTGGCCCCCCGCGACCGAGCGTGTCGCGTCGCGCGGGTTGGGCGCCTGGTCTCCGCCGCAGGCGCCGGAGAGCAGGACCAGGGCCAGGATCAGCGCGACCGGTGCGCGGGTATGCATTACAAACTCCCGAGGTTGCGGAAAGGTCGGGCGGAACGGACGTTAGCGCACTATCGCGAATCCGTCTCCCTTCACCGCTGCCCGCCCGCTCCGGTTCGGCCCGACGCGACCTTTGGGGCATCGAGCAGCGTGAGAGTTAACAGGGGACCCCTCCGCTACCGGAAGCGATAACAGGGGGCCCTTCCTTACAGCTCGCGTACCGCCACGATGAGGCTCACGGCCTGCGCGAGGTCGGCCGGGCGGATCACGCCGGCCGGCAGCGATTCGGTCCGCCAGCCGGGGCCGGCGGCCAGCAGCAGGAGCGGCCGGTGCGGGCTGACGAGCACGGCCTCGAGCTGCGCCGGGTCCGCGGTGGCGCGGGCGTGCGACCAGACGGCCACGGCCGCTGGCCCGGTCCGGGCCACCGCCTTGACCAGCGTCGCCGGCGGTACGCGGGCGCCCAGCAGCCGGCAGGGCACACCGGTCTCGGCCAGCGCCGCGGCGAGGGCCTCCAGCGGCAGGCTGTGCTGCTCCTCGTCGGCACAGGCCAGCAGGACCCGGGGTGGACCGCCGGTGGCACCGGGCCGCGGCACCGCCGACAGCGCCTCCGAGACGCAGCGGCTCAACAGGTGCTCGACCTCGATCAGTCCCTCGCCAGCCAGGTGCCGGATGCCGATCCCGACCAGAACCGGCCGCACCAACCGGTCCCAGGTCTCGACCACACCCAGCAGGCTGATCGAGCGGTCGATCGTCGCACGCATGCCCGCCTGGTCGAGCCGGATGGCGGCCCCGGCCAGAGCCTGAGCCGCCGGACCCGCCCGGCCGACCGGGACCTCGGCCGGCGTGCCGGTGCCGCCGCGCGCGCCGCCGCGCCGCCGGGCCGGCGTCGGTCCGCCCGCCCGCGCGCCATCCCGCTCGTACGGGTCCGGCACCCGCCGGGCCCACCGGGCGGCCTCGGCCGGGCCCACCCCGTCGGCGGTGAGCCGGCGCATGATCTCCAGCCGGGCCAGGTCCTCGGCGGTGTAGCGCCGATGGTGCCCCGGGACGTGCTGGCTGGGGCCCAGGCCGTACCGCTGGTGCCAGGTGCGGAGTGTGGTGACGGCCACCCCGAGACGGCGGGCCACCGCTCCCGCGCTCAGCGCCTCATCGGCCACCCGGCCACTCCGCCACCTCGCCTGGCCGGACCGCGTCGGCGGCCGGCCCGGGATCCGGTGTTCCGGCCGACCCAGGTCCGGGTGGTGCGGCGGGCGGTGCCGACAGTCCCACACCCGGCCCCGTCGGTCGGATCAGCCGGTCCAGCACACCACCCAGCCAGGGGGCGTACCGGCCGGGCGCCACCAGCAGCTCCGCCGCCGTTTCGGCCGGGTCGGACCAGCGTAGTTCGGCCACCTCGGCGGGGTCGGGGCGCAGTTCGGCACCGGCCGGAAGGCTGCCCCGCAACACGTGGTCGTACTCGAACTCGACCCGGCCGCTGACGGGGTCGGTGGCCCGGTACAGGTGGACGCCGCACTCGGCCAGCGCGACCGGTGAGATCCCCAGTTCCTCACCGAGTCGCCGGTTGGCCGCCTCGACCAGCGGCTCCTCCGGCCCCGGATGCCCGCAGCACGAGTTGGCCCAGCGCAGCGGGAAGCGGGTCTTGGTCGCCGCGCGCCGCTGCAACAGCACCCGGCCGGCGTCGTCGGTCAGGAACACCGAGAAGGCCCGGTGCAGTCGCCCCGGGGGCTCGTGTGCCGCGCGGACAGTGGTCTCACCCACCGGCTGACCATACTCGTCGACAAGTTCGACCAGATGCTCCTCCCGGCCGCTCACCGGGTGACCCCGGTGACCCGGTTCGCGGCCAGCTTGCCGGAGATGAGCACCATCGGCACGCCGACGCCGGGCTGCGTACCGGATCCCACGAACACTACATTGGACAGTGTCCGGTGCAGGTTCCCGGGGCGGAAGGGGCCGGTCTGGAAGAGACTGTGCGCCGCCGCGAACGGGGTGCCGGCGGCCATCCCGGCATCGGCCCAGTCGGCCGGGGTGACCGTACGCAGCACCTCGATCCCGGCGCCGAAGCCGAGGTACCCGCGCTGTTCCAGGGTGCGGATCAGCTCGTCCGCGTACCTGCGGTCCAGCCCACCCCGCCAGTCCAGGTCGGCGCGGTCGAGGTTGGGCACCGGCGCCAGCACGTAGTAGGTCTGCCGGTCGGCCGGCGCCATCGAGGGGTCGGTCCGGCTCGGATTGGTGACCAGCAGGGACGGGTCCGACATCAGCCGCCCCTGGTCGATGACCTCGGTGAAGGTCCGCTTCCACGGTCGGCCGAAGTGGATGTTGTGGTGTGCGATCCGCGAGTACGCCTGGCGCGAGCCGACGTGCAGCACCACGCACGAGGGCGAGTACGTCATCCGGCGGGTACGGGCCGGGGGGAGCAGATCCCGGTACGCCACCGGCAGGTCGGGGTTGAGCACCACCACGTCGGCCGCGATCCGCTCCCCGTCCGCGGTCAACACCCCGGTGGCCCGGTCGCCAGCCGTCTCCACCCGGGTGACGGTGGTGCTGTAGCGGATCTGCACGCCATGCTTCTCGGCGGCGCCCGCCAGTGCCCGGGACATCGCGTGGATCCCACCGCGCGGGAAGCAGACTCCGGCGACCGAGTCGAGATAGGCGATCACCGCGTAGATGGCCAACGCGTCGTGCGGGGCCAGGCCCGCGTACATGGCCTGGAACGAGAAGATCCGCCGGGTCCGGGGATCCCGGAAGAACTGGTCGATCTTGGTTTGCAGCCGGCGGAAGGCACCCGCGGTAAGCAGTCGGAGCAGGTTGGCGGTCAGCAGGTCGGTCGGGGCGTCCAGGTTGCGGTCGATGAAGTCCGACCGTTCCAGTCGCCACAGCTCGCGGGCGAAGTCGACGAACCGCAGATATCCGTCGGCCTCCCTCGGCCCGCAGACCCGGCTGATCTCCCCGGCCATCCGTACCGGGTCGGTGATCACGTCCAGCGTGGAGCCGTCCGGGTAGTACGCCCGGTACGCCGGATCCAGCGGGGTCAGGTCGAGCCAGTCGGTCAGTTCCTCCCCGACGGCGCCCAGGGCCTCGGCGATCAGTTCCGGCATGGTGAGCACCGTGGGTCCGGTGTCGAACTCGTACCCGTCGACCGACAGCCGGCCGGCCCGACCACCCGGCACCGGTTCCCGTTCCAGGATCGTCACCTGCCGCCCGCTGCCGGCCAGGTGCAGGGCACAGGCCAGGCCGCCGAGCCCGGCACCGACCACCACCACCCGATCCGTACGTCCGGTCACCGTCCGCACGCCGCTCACCTCCTTCGATCTGCTTGGTCAGGCCAGCCGCTGGGTCGCGGAGACGGCCAGTTCGCCGAGCGTGTGCCGGGCGGTGGGGTCGACGGGTGAATGCTCCAGCGCCCGCAGCGCCTCGGTCACCCGGTCGGCGATCAACTCCTCGATCCGCTGGACGGCGCCGGTGGCGCGGACCACCTCGGCCAACTCGCGCACCGATCCGGCGTCCGGCGCGCCGGGCCAACCGGCGTTGGACGAGCCCGGCCAACCGGCGTCCAGCGCGATCCGCTGGGCCGGGTCGGCCAGCTCCCGGGCCAGCATCAGCAGCGCGGTCGGCTTACCCCGGGCCAGGTCGTCGCCGGCGGGCTTACCGGTGGTGCCGGGGTCGCCGTAGACGCCCAGCAGGTCGTCGCGGAGCTGGAACGCCTCGCCCACGGCCAGGCCGTACCGGTGGTACGCGGAGGCGAGCGGGCTGCCCCGGCGCAGGTCGCCGAGCGCGCCGCCGAACAGCAGGGGACGTTGCACGGTGTACGAGGCGGTCTTGTAGCGCGCGACCCGCAGCGCCCGGTCGACCGTCCAGGACCGGGCGGTGGTCTCGCCGAGGACGTCGAGGTACTGCCCGGCGACGGTCTCGATCCGCATCTGGTCGTAGCAGCGGCGGGCCTCCATGATCGTCCCGGCCGGCAGGCTGGTGTGCCCCAGCAGCCGGTCGGCCCAGATCAGGCACAGGTCGCCCACCAGCACGGCGGCGGCCTCGCCGAAGCGGTCCCCGTCGCCGGTGCGGCCGGCTGCGGCGTGCTGCGCGGCGAGGGTCCGGTGCGCGGTGGGTTGGCCCCGGCGGGTCGCCGAGGCGTCCATGACGTCGTCGTGGACCAGGGCGAACGCGTGCAGCAGCTCCAGTGCGGCCAGCGCCGGCAGCACCGGACCGATCGGCTCGGACATGCCGACGACGCCCCGCCAACCCCAGTACGCGAACGTCGGTCGGATCCGTTTGCCGCCGGACAGCACCGACTCCCGGGCGGTCCGCCCGAACTCGGCGACGGCCGGGTCGATGTCGGCCAGCGCCCCGATCTCGCCCTCCAGGAACGCGGCGAGGGTCGCCTCGACGGCATCGCGGATGTCGGGCGGATTTCCGGTGTCCCGGGCCGTCCGACCGGCGCGTCGGCGCGCGGTGCGGGCCGGTTCGGCGGGTACGGGAACGCGGATTTCGCGCTGCTCGGAGCGGTCGCCGGGCGCAGACCGGGCCGCGGGAGGTGCGTTATCCGCTACGGCATCGTTGGCCACGAGGCTGAGCGTACCCTAGGCTTGAATACTGCGTCGATTGGTGCGTCGATTTCGCGCTCGGATCCGCGATCGGCCAACCGGCAGGAGGGGAGCCCTGGTGGACGGAGAAGGTCCCATGGACACGGATCTCACCGCGGCCTACGAACGCTGCCGTGAGCTGCACAGACGTCACGGTCGTAGCTACTATCTCGCGACCCGGCTGCTGCCGGGGTGGAAACGACGACATGTCCACGCCCTGTACGGCTTCACCCGGTACGCCGACGAGATCGTGGACCGCACCGACGAGCTGTCCCCGGCCGACCGGGCCGCCCAGCTGACCGCCTGGTCCGAACGGTTCCTCGCCGGCCTGCACGGCGAGCCGGTCGACGACCCGCTGCTGCCCGCCGTGCTGCACACCATCGCCGTCTTCGACCTGGACCGGGCCGACTTCTCCGCCTTCCTCCGCAGCATGGCGATGGACCTGACGGTCGCCTCATACCCCGGTTACGACGACGTACTCGACTACATGGAGGGTTCGGCCGCCGTCATCGGCACGATGATGCTGCCGATCCTCGGCAGCACCGACCCGGTCGCCGCCCGGGAGCCCGCCCGGCAACTCGGCTTCGCCTTCCAGCTCACCAACTTCCTCCGGGACGTCGCCGAGGATCTCGACCGCGGCCGGACGTACCTGCCGGACGAGGACCTGGCCAAGTTCGGCGTCACCCGGGACGACCTGGCCGAGGCCGCCCAACGGCGCTCGGCCTCGCCCCGGATCAGGGAACTCATCGAGTACGAGGTGACCCGCGCACAGGCGCACTACGCCGCCGCGGCACCCGGAATCGTGCTGCTGGAACCCGCCTCGCAGGCGTGCATGCGCACCGCGTACGCGCTGTACGGCGGCATCCTCGACGAGATCGCCGCGGCCGGCTTCGACGTGTTCGCCCGCCGGGCCGTGGTGCCCAACCGGCGCCGGCTGGCCGTCGCCACCCGAGCCCTCCTCACCCCCGCCGGCACCCCCGTCACCGTCCCCGGCCCCCGGAAAGGAAGGGCACCTTCTTATCGCTTTTTGTAGAGGAAGGGCCCCCGCTTAACCCCGCGTGCCGCGTGCCGCGCGTCGGGCGTTGCGCTCGGCGCTGCGGCTCGGGATGGGTGGACGGGCTGGCCGGTGGCGATCATCTGCGAGATGCTGACCGGGTGACGGAAACGCGGGTTGACGTGGTCGTGCTCGGGTTGGGTGTCGGCGGCGAGGAGGCGGCCGGTCGGCTCGCCGAGGCGGGGCTCACGGTCGTCGGCGTCGAGGATCGGCTGGTGGGCGGGGAGTGCCCGTACTGGGGCTGCATCCCGAGCAAGATGATGATCCGGGCCGCCAACGCGCTGGCCGAGGGCCGCCGGGTGAACGGCCTGGCCGGTTCGGCGCAGGTGCGGCCGGACTGGGCGCCGGTGGCCGAGCGGATCCGCGCGGAGGCCACCGACAACTGGAACGACGAGGTCGCCGTCCGCCGGTTCACCGACCAGGGTGGCCGGTTCGTCCGGGGCCGCGGCGTGCTGGCCGGCCCCGGCCGGGTCCGGGTCGGCGACGAGGTGTACGTGGCGGAGCGCGCCATCGTGATCGGCACCGGCACGGCACCCTCGGTCCCACCGATCGACGGGCTCGCCGGCACGCCGTACTGGACCAACCGCGAAATCATCGAGTGCGCCGAACTGCCGGAGTCGCTCGTCGTGCTCGGTGGCGGTGCCATCGGGCTGGAACTGGCCCAGGTGTTCGCCCGGTTCGGCGTACGGGTGCGGATCGTCGAGGCGTACGAGCGGGTGCTGCCGATCGAGGAGCCCGAGGCTTCGGAGGTGGTCGCCGACGCGCTGCGGGCCGACGGGGTGGAGATCGTCACCGGCGCGAAGGCCGAGCGGGTCAGCCACGACGAGGACGGCTTCGCCGTACACCTCGAAGGCGGCGCCACCGTGCGCGGCGAGCGGCTGCTGGTGGCCACCGGCCGGCACACCGGACTGGCCGACCTCGGCCTGGACAGCGTCGGCCTCGACCCGCACCAGCGCTACCTGGTGCCCGACGAGCGGATGCGGGTCGGCGACGGCATCTGGGCGGTCGGCGACGTGACCGGACAGGGCGCGTTCACGCACATCGCCATGTACCAGGCCGGGATCGCGGTCCGGGACATCCTGGGTCGGGGCGGACCGGGCGCGGACTACCGCGCGCTGTCCCGGGTCACCTTCACCGACCCGGAGATCGGCGCCGTGGGGCTGACCGAGCGGCAGGCCCGGGAGCAGGGCCTGGCCGTCAAGGTGTCGTTCAGTCCGCTGGCCGAGTCGACCCGGGGCTGGATCCACCATGCCGGCAACGCGGGCTTCATCAAACTGGTGGTGGATGCCGACCGGGGGATCCTGGTGGGCGCCACCTCGGCCGGGCCGGCCGGCGGCGAGGTGCTCGGTTGGCTGAGCGTGGCCGTACACGCGGCGGTGCCGGTCGAGACGCTGCGGCACATGATCTTCGCGTACCCGACCTTCCACCGCGCCATCGGGGACGCCCTGCACCGCCTGGAATGACCGCCCGCACCACCGGCCACCGGCCACCGGCGGTGGCGGTTTTCGAGGGCTCAGCCGGGCGCGCCGTGTCGGCCGGCGCCGGATGTGAACCGGGCCGCCCCGGCCGCCGCGTCGGCGGCCAGCGACGCCATGCCGTAACCGAACTCGGTGGCCAGCGCCGCGTCCTCGGGCCGGCCGGCGGCGGCCAGCGTCGACAGCCGGTCATTGCGCAGGCAGGCCTGCGGGAACCCGGCGAGCTGGGCGGCCAACTCCTCGGCCATCGTCCGCGCGCCACCCGGCGGCGCGAGCCGGTTGACCAGACCCATCTCGTACGCCTCGGGCGCCGCCACCGGCCTGCCGGTGAGAATCAGGTCCATGGCCCGGCTCTCGCCGATCAACCGGGGCAGCCGGACCGTGCCACCGTCGATCAGCGGTACGCCCCACCGCCGGCAGAACACCCCGAGCACCGCGTCGGTCTCGGCCACCCGCAGATCGCACCAGAGCGCCAGTTCCAGGCCGCCGGCCACGGCGTACCCGCTGATCGAGGCGATCACCGGTTTGCTGAGTGTCATCCGGGTCGGGCCCATCGGACCGTCGCCGGTCGGCTCCACGCGATTGCCGCTCGGCGTACCCATGGCCTTCAGGTCGGCGCCCGCGCAGAACGTGCCGCCGGCGCCGTGCAGCACCGCGACGGCGGCCGTCTCGTCCGACTCGAACGCCCGGAAGGCGTCGGCGAGCGCTCGCGCGGTGGGCCCGTCGACCGCGTTGCGCCGTTCGGGCCGGTCGAGGATCACCGTGGTCACCGGACCGGCCCGCTCCACCCGCACACCCATCGCCCGAGTGTAGGGAGGGGCGGGTGGTCCGGTTTGAGGGTCGGTAGGCGGGGAATCCCCGCAGGATGCGTGAGGTGCTGACGAAGCTCGAACAGGCGTCCGGGCTCGACGAGGTAGGGGACCGGGTCCAGCGCTCGGCCTGGTCGGTGTTGCGGTCCCGGCGCATCCGGGACCTCCTGCACGGCGTCTGGCTGGGCCATCCGCTGCATCCGGTGCTGGTGCAGGTCCCGGTGGGTGCCTGGACCAGCGCCGCCATCCTGGACCTGATGCCGGGCCAGCGACGAGCCGCGACCACGCTGGTCGGGGTGGGCACCGCCGCCGCCCTGCCGGCGGCCCTGGCCGGCTGGAACGACTGGGCGGACCTGTCCCGGGAGCAACGCCGGGTCGGTCTGGTACACGCGACGGCCAACCTCATCGGGGTGTCGCTGTACGCCGGTTCGCTCGCCGCCCGGCTGACCGGTCGGCACGGTACCGGCCGGTTCCTGAGCTATCTGGGGTTCGCCGCCGCCGGCGGTGGCGCCTATCTCGGTGGCCACCTCGCCTACAAGCAGGCCGCGCAGGTCAACCACGGCGTCACCGAGATGCACCGGCTGCCCGAGGACTGGCGGCCGGTGGCCGATCTCGACCAGATCCCGGAGTCGTCCCTGGTCAAGCGCACGGTGGAGGATGTCGATCTGCTGGTCTACCGCGACGGCTCCGACGTCACGGTGCTGCTGGAGCGCTGTGCCCACCTCAGTGGACCGCTCAGCGAGGGCGAGGTGACCAAGGTGGACGGCCACGCCTGCGTGGTGTGCCCGTGGCACGGCAGCACGTTCCGGCTCGACAACGGCGAGGTGGTACACGGACCGGCGGCGACCGACCAGCAGACGCTGCCGTCCCGTGTCGTGGACGGGGTCCTGGAGGCCAGACTGCCCTGACCGGCCACCAGGGAACGGCCGGTCAGCTCCGGAACCGGCGGTGCCGTCCCACCTCCGCCGCCGATCCGCCGCCCGGCGCGCGGCGCAGCCCCAGCATGGCGCCGATCTGCGCCCCCACCAGCGCCGCGACCGTCAGGACGGCCGACACCGCGAGCGGCCGGTTCAGCGTACTGAGCTGGTCGGCGCGGGCGGCCCCGGCGGACAGCGCGGGCGCGTCGCCCAGTCCACCGGCGCCGCCGGGTCCGGGGGACTCGGCCGGCGGTGCGGCGGGTGCCCGCCGCGCGGGGGCCGGCGGCGCCGCCTGGGTACGTCCCGGCTGGGTGCGTTCACCCGCCGGTCGGACCAGCCGGCCGGTGGCGTGGGCGCGGGGACCATGGTCGACCGCGTCCCTGGGCAGCCGAAGCACCTGACCGGCGTTGATCCGATTCGGGTCACGTAGCCCGTTGAGCCGGGAGATCTCCGGGTACCGACGGAAGTCACCCAGATAACGTTCCGCGACCCGGCCCAGGTAGTCGCCGTGGGCGACCCGGTACTGCGGCGCGTTCGACGCGGAATGCGGGCCGTGCTCCACACCGGCCCGGCCGCTGGACCCGGCCGGCGGCGTCGTCCGGGCGTCCGTACGTGGTCTCGATCCGCTGGCGGCGGCCGGTGGGGTGGTCCGGGCCTTGGTACGTGGCCCCGGCGCGCTGGCGGTGGCCGGCGGGGTGATCCGGGCTTCGGTGTGTGGTCTCGATCCGCTGGCGACGGTCGGTGGGTTGGCCGCGGCGGCCGGGGTGCCCCGGAGCACCCCCGGGCGCGGTCCGGTCCGGGTGCCCGGAATCGAGGTCCCGGCGGTGGCACCGGCGCCTTCGGACGCCGAGAAGCCCCGATCGCCGTCGAGCGGCAAACCGCGGTCACCGCCGAGCGGCAAGCCCCGGTCACCGTCGAGTGGACGCCCGGGGGCGGGTGAGGCACCGCCGCCGGGATGGGCGGTCGCCGTCGCCGCTGGTGGCGCCGCCACCGCCGGTGGCGCCGCCACGGCGGCGGCCATCGCCGCGGCCGGACTGGCGGCCAGGATCAGCGCGACCGAGCCGACCAGCGCCGCGGCCGCGCGCTGCTGCCGACCCATCCCCGGAAGCCGGGGCGCGGGGCGGCGCAGCAGCCGGGCCGGCAGCTCCACCAGGACGGACAGCGCGAAGGTGGCCCAGCCGGCCCAGCCGAGCAGCGCCAGCGCCCGCAGGAAGAGCTGCCCGTCGTCCCGGCTGGTGAGAGTGGTGCCCAGCTCGGTGAGCGTGGGAACGTGGTCCGGCAGCGGGTTGCCGGCGAAGGCCAGCAGGGCGATCGGCGCGCCGCCCAGGAGAGCGACGAGGACCACCAACGCGCCGAGTCCGGTCAGAACCTGTCCGGTCCGCCGCTTGGCGGACGTCCCCGATACGACCATGGCTGCGTTCCCTCCTAGGGCGCATCCTGGAGCTCGGCGGTGGCCGTGGCGGTCACCGTGATCCGGCTCCATCCAAAGAAGCTGAGCATGACGGGCTGGTAGTCGAGTTCGACGTGCGTGGTGATCTGCCGGGCGCCCGGTGCCGGCTGGTCCGCGGAGCCCCGGGCGCCGGCCGCCGCGATGTACGACTCGGCCTCCCGCCTGGCCCGGGACGGGTCGAGCACCTTCCGGTCGCCGTTGATCGCCGATCCCTCGTCGATCGCCTGACCGCCGGTGCGGGCCGCCTCGGCGGCGATGCTGCGGGCCCGGTGCAGCGCGAAGAGTTGCCCGGCGCCGTCCACCGAGAGCCCGATGACCATGAACACCGCGAGCAGGGCGATCGCGAGGAACACGCTGACCCGGCCGCCGTCGCGCGTTGACGGTGTTGGCCGGGATGACCGCCCGGGGGCGGGAGCGGTGGTCGGGCCCATCACACGCCACCGCCGCTCGGATCCGGGCCGGCGGATCCGGCGTACGACGGCGGGCCGAGCGCCCGGCCCCGGAAGCGGTCGATGGGTGAGACGAAGCTGCGTTCGATCGTCGCGCCACCCGGAACCCCGGGCATCCACAGATCGGAGTACGAGACATGGCAGCGCACGGTCGCCACCACGAACACCAGCTCACCGATCCGGTCCGGGTCGAAGGCGTAGCCGAGGGAAACCTTTGTACCGCCGGGTAGTTTTCCGGTGAGGGTGACCGACGCCGCCGGATCGCAGTTCAGCCCCTGTTCGCGGAGGACCTGTTCGACGCGGTCCCGACCGGCGGTCGTGGCCTGGTTCTCGGTCCGCGAGATGGACGCGGCGCGGGCCGCGTCGTGCGCCGCCGAGTCGACCACGCTGCGTGCGACGGCGGCCCGCCCGGCCGCGACGGCCAGCCCGAGCAGCATGATCAGCACCGGCGCGAGGATGGCCACCTCGACCGTGACGGAACCCCGCTCCGCCAGACGGCCCGCCCGCGACCGTGCGCCCGCCCGCGACCGTGCGCCAGCCCGCGACCCTGCGCCAGCCCGCGACCCTGCGCCGGCTCCACGCCCTGCGCCGGCCCCACGCCCTGACCTGGCGCGGCTCCCTGACCTTGCCCACATCCCCGGGCTGGTCCACCATCCTCGGCTGGTCCGCCTCCGCGACATCTCAGCCTCCGGTCACTCGCTCGACGGGACCCCGGGCGGTCTGCTCGACGGTGATGTCGATGCCCGGCAGCAGTTGCAGGACCCGGCCGCGCACCCGGACCGTGACCTCGTCGTTCGTCTTGTCCACGTGCGCGCTGCCCGAGGTGAGCCAGCCCGGTGCCTGGTCCACGTAGTCGAGCGCCACCTGCTCGCCCCCGGCCGCGGACTTGCCGTCCAGGGTCCGGGTCTGTTCCACGGCCTCCTGGGCGGCGGTGAACGCCACCGTCCGGGCCAGGAAATAGGCCGCCGCCTGGATCGAGATGATCAGCAGGATGAGGATCGTCGGCAGCAGGATCGCCAACTCGACCGGGGTGGCGCCCCGGTCTCGCGAGGGCCCGTCGCCCGGAGACGGTTCCCGGCACCAGCCCGCGCCGGGGGGGGGGGGGGGGGGGGGGGGGGGGGGGGGGGGGGGGGGGGGGGGGGGGGGGGGGGGGGGGGGGGGGGGGGGGGGGGGGGGGGGGGGGGGGGGAGGGGGGGGGGGTGTCCAGGCGGGTAGCGGGTATT
>NZ_JBTIXF010000105.1:0-12578 GCF_055793945.1 Plantactinospora sp. A48
CATCCGTGACCACACCCGACGGCTCCACGGCCGGCTGTTCCACGATGGTCTCGGTCATCATCTGGCGTCTCTCCCTTGATCGGTCGATCAGCCGTTATTTGTACAGTCCCGGCCGTGGTTGGGTCGGCCCACGGCCGACGCTGTTCCAGGGGCGGACCACCGTGGGTTGGTGCGGACGTTGGTCCGGGTAGACGCGGGACCGAAGGCATTGGTGGCGCCCGATCGGGCTTGTCCGGCTGCCCGGCCGGAGCGGGGGCCGGCGTTGCCGAACAGTCCGGGCAGGCTGGCAGCGCTCAGCCGGTCGGCCAGCGCGTCGAAGCTGGTGGTCACCACGATCTGGGCGGGTTCTCCGCCACTTTCCGGCAGCTCACCGGTGCGCAGGGCGAGCCGGGCGATCTCGGCCATGGCGTCATGGCGACGCTGGCCCGGCGAACGCTCATCGCCTGGACCGCTGGGCTTGGTGAGGGGATCGAGAGCGGCGATCAGGGTCGCGCCGGCCTCGGCGTCCAGCAGCCCGCGTAGTCGAACCCAGCCCTCCTGACTGACAGAGAGGGTCAGTTCACGGCGTAGTTCGGCTCGCTTCTCGGCCCGAGTCAACGCCCGCCGGTCCGCTTCCTCGGCCAGCTCGGGCGCGACGTGCCGCAGGATCCGATCCGCACAGGTACGTAAAGCCGCGGGCTCCAGTTCCCGCGCCACACCAATCAATGTGGACAGTGCCCGCTCTGCCGGCTCCACCCCGGCCTCGGCGCGAACGTTGCCCACGGCTCCCGCGATGACTTTTGCCTGATCGAGATCGAGCCAACCGTCCACGAGGGCATCCCGTAGGGCGGGGCCGGCCGCCGCGGTCCCGCAGAACCCCGCACTGCCGTCCGGTACACCGTCCCCGCCCGGCCCGCCCAAAGATCCGCCCGGCCCGCCCAAAGATCCGCCCGGGCCGCCCAAAGATCCGCCCGGCCAGCCCGAAGATCCGGTCGGGCTGGTCGACGATCCGGCGGAGCTGGCCAGCGGGCCGCCGGGCTCCGCGTCCAGCCAGGCGGCGTCGGCGACCAACCGCCGGGCCGTACCACCGGACACCCGTAACCGATCACGGAGCCAGGTGGCCGTCGAGGTCGAGCCCTGCGCGCGACCGAGATCACGGCCATCGACCTCCCGGACGAGGGCCAGCTCCAGTACGGCGAGTCGGCGCACCAACCGGCGCACGGTGGTCAGTGACTCGACGAGCCGGTGCTCGGGCAGCGACCAGACCGGCGCGGTGGCACAGGCCGTCACCGCCTCGTCCACCCGCGCCAGCTCATCGATCATGACCATCAGGCTAGGACAGGCGTACGACAGTTCCACCGCCCGAAACCCTCGCCTTGACGGCCATTTCAGATAGTGGCAACCGCTACCCGATCACTGCTAAAAACCAGGCCACGGATCAAGTCGGCTCACGAGCCCGAAACCCGCCGCCGCACCGCACCGCACCGCACCGGATCGCACAGCGCAGCACCGCTGTTCGGAGAGGTTGATAAGGCTCGCTCTCAGCAAGCCTTATCAACACTCCCTCGGCTGCTCGGGCCGTACCCCTCAGCGGCGCTGGCCGACCAGTTCGGGGGTCCGGTTCTCGGCGGTGTCGGTCTCCTCGACGGTGTCGCACGGATCGTCGATCTCGTCCGATTCCTGGAGGCCGGCCCACTGCTGGAGCCGCCGCAGCGGTCCGGGCGCCCACCAGATGGCGTCACCGATCAGCCGCATGGTGGCGGGTACCAGCAGCATCCGGACCACCGTGGCGTCGAGGATCAGAGCGATGATCATGCCGACGCCGATGAACCGCATCATCGTCACGGTGGCGAACGCGAAGGCGCCGGTGACGACGACCAGCAGCAACGCCGCGGCACTGATCACCCGGCCGGTACGGGCCAGCCCGACGGTCACCGCGTCCCGGGTCGACGCGCCTTTGGCCCGGGCCTCGACCATCCGGGACAGCAGGAACACCTCGTAGTCGGTGGACAGCCCGAACACCAGGGCCGCCATCAGCACGACGATGCCCACCTCGAGCGGTGCCGGCGTGACCCCGAGCAGCCCGCTGCCGTGTCCCTCCTGGAACAGCCAGATCAGTATCCCGAACGTCGCCGACAGGCTCAGCGCGCTCATCAGCACGGCCTTGATCGGCAGCAGGATCGAGCCGAAGGCGAGGAACATCAGCAGGAACGTCGCGCCCATCAGCAGCAGCGCCATCCAGGGCAGCTGTCTGGCCGTGGCGTCCAGGCTGTCCGCGTTGCGGGCGGTCGTACCGCCGACGAGGAGTTGGGTGCCGGCCGGCGGTTCGAGGGCCCGGATGCCGTCCACGGTGTTCCGGGCGCTGTCGGAGAGCGGGTCGGTGCCGGCAAGGGTAGCCGTGAGTACGGCGACGTCGCCGCCGGCGCCCGTCGGGGTCACCGCCTTGACGCCCGGGACCTTGCCGACCTCGGCCACGAACCCCTGTACGGCGGCCCCGGCCGGCCCGGTCCCCCGGTCACCCCGCAGCACGATCTGAACGCCGTTGCCGCTCATCCCTGGGAAGTCCGTCTTGACCGTCTCGATGGCCTGCCGGGCCGGGTCGGTACGCGGCAGCACCCGCTCGTCGACCTCACCGAACCCGACCCGACCGATCGGACTGGCGAGCACCAGCAGTCCGGCGACGATCGTCAGCACCACCAGCACCGGCCGGCGCATGGTCAGCCGGGCCAGCCGGGCCCAGCCACCGGTGACCGGACCGGCGAGTCGCGCGGCGTCGCGACGTCGGCGTACCGAGAACCTGTCGATGCGCGGGCCGAGGATGCCGAGCAACGCGGGAAGCAGGGTCAGCGAGATGAACGCGGCAAGCGCGACCGCCGCCATGCCGCCGTACGAGAGCGACTTGAGGAAACCCTGCGGGAAGAGCAGCAGGCCACCGAGCGCGATGATCAGCAGGGTGGCTGAGAAGACCACGGTACGGCCGGCCGTGCCGACGGTGTTGCGGACCGCTTCCCGGTTCGACCGCCCGGCCCCCAGCTCCTCGCGGAACCGGCCGACCATGAACAGGCCGTAGTCGATGGCCATGCCGAGCCCGAGCAGGCTGGCGACGTTGACCGCGAACGAGTTGACGTCGGTGTCGAGTGAGACGAGGTGCAGGACGCCGAGGGAGCCGAAGACCGCCAGGCCGCCGACCAGCACCGGCAGGGCGGCCGCCACGAGCGAGCCGAAGATGACCACGAGGAGGATCAGGACGATCGGCATCGACACGGCCTCGGCGCGGGTCAGATCGGCCTTGGACCGGTGCGAGGTGGAGTCCTGCAAAGCGGCTCCACCACCGATCTCGGCGCGTACCCCGGGCACCGCCAGCCGGTCCTTGATCTCCTGGTACGCGGCGAGCTTGGCGCCTCCCGAGCCCGTGAGGCTGATCACCGCGAGAGCACTGTGCCGGTCCGGCGTGGCCAGTTCTGGCGTCCGCTGCGGCCAGTACGACTTGACGCCGGTGACCGCGTCGGGCGGCAGTGCCCGCAGGGCCGCGCCGACCCGCTCGCCGACCGCCGGATCATCGACGGTTCCGGCCTCGGGGGTGTAGACGACGATGACATCGCCACCCTGCGGACCGAGCGCCTGGGCGACCGCGGCGGCGGCCTGGCTGGACTCGCTGCCGGGGTCCTCGTACCCACCCTCGGAGAGCTGGCCGAATACACCGAGCCCCCAGATTCCCGAGCCGACCACGGCGGCGGTGATGAGGGCGAGAACCGTCCAGCGGAACCGGTAGGCGAAGGAGCCCCACGAAGCGAACAACGGCCGTCCCTAGGTCGTGTCGGTGTCACCGGTCGGGACAGTCACTGACGGTGCCTTTCAGACACCAAGTGTCAACTGTCATCGAGTGACCGAATGGAGCGTACGTACCCAACGGTAGGGGGCGGCAAACGGCCCGGCCACGTGACGAAGGGCGAGGTGAGCGATCTAACAGTGGGCCGGACGCCGACCCGCCGCGCCGGGTGGCCGGCCCGGCTTCGCCGGGGATCGACGGATGGCGCGGATCCGCCCGCTCAGCATCGGCACGGCCGAGAGCGCCAGGCCGACCGCCCCGACCGCCACCGCCGACCGCCCCGCCGCCACCTCCCGGCCGGCTGCCCACGACCTGGCCGCGTACCCACCCCGGAGCGCTGCCCAGGGGCAGGGTGCCGGGCCGGCCAGACGCCGGAACCCGCGGCGGCCGGTTCCAGCGGTGGAGCCCCGAGGGGCGTCAGGAAGGGCCCCCTCCTATACAAAAAGCGATAACAAGGGGCCCGTCCTTTCAGCTCCTTTCAGGCTGATGTGCCGAGGAGCCAGCCCACGATCGTGCCGAGGACCAGGAACGGGCCGAAGGGCAGTTCGCTCGCCCAGCTCACCCGGCGGGTGGCGAGCAGTGCGAGCGCGGTGAGCCCGGAGGCGGTGACCGCGACAAGCAGTCCGGCCAGTACGGTCCCCCAACCGGCCCAGCCGAGCAGTGCGGCGCAACTGAGGGCGAGCTTCGCGTCGCCGAGTCCGAAACCTCGTCGGCCGAGCAGCAGGGTGGAGCCGGCGAAGACGGCGGCCACCGCGAGGCTGGCGACCGCCGCCCGGTACGCCGGTGCCGGCTGCCCGGCCAGTCCCGCCGCGCCGAGCAGCAGCCCGGTGCCGAGCGCCGCCGGCAGGGTCAGCCGGTCCGGCAGGCGATGCACGGCCAGGTCCACGAACAGCAGCGGTACGGCCCAGGCCAGCCACCAGCCGAAGGCGGCGGTCGGCAGCGGCGGCCCCGCGGCGGCGAGGACCAGCAGCACGGCGCCGAGCGTGGCCAGTTCGACCGTCCAGGGCGGTGCGCCGGTCCGGGTGCCACAGTTGGCACACCGGGCGGCGGGCAGGAACGGCCGCATCCGCACCCCGGGCGACAGTGGCGCGGCGCAGGTCGGGCACGCGGTGCGGGGCCCGGACCCGGTCGGCACGGCGAGCGCCACGATCGCCTGGCGTTGGGCGGGCGTCACTGCCAGCCAACCGAGGTAGCCCAGCCGGCGCCGGCCGGTCCGGGTCGTCGGTGGCTCCGGGTGGGCACCGGACCGAACCAGATCCGGCGGGTACGCATCGGCTTCCATCAAACACTCTCCGTTACGATGCCTCGGGTCGGTCGCTGAACCCGGTGACCCGCGCCGCCGCCACGGATCGCTGCGGTCCGACCGCCGACGGGCTGGACCGGCCACACCAAGGGCCGCCCCGCGAACTGCCGGGTGGCACCATGCCCCAATTCCGGGCGGTACGTCCCCGGCCCAGTCAAGGAATCAGTCCGAGTGATGCAACATGTAATATTTCATTGTGACTGCATCACATTCATAAACAACAAAGTATCACCCCGGTAACCACCGCCGACTATAACTTTGAGTAACAACGCAAATTGCCCCCTGTCGCATTGCCGGTCGCCAGCCTATGCTCCCCCCTTGAACGACGTGAGCACTGGATCAATCGGTTGCGAGCGGGAGTTGAGCAGGCTGGATACGGATCTCACGCCGCGCGGTAAGGCGGCTACCGGGGCTGGTTACCGGGTGGTGATCCGGCGGAAAAATCGCGTTTACCGGACGGCTGGTCGGGCGAAGGACGGAAACATCAGCCGGATTCCGGGGGCGATTCCCGATTGCCGGACAGCGCCCGATGGCACCGCTTTGGCCGGACCGCACGGATCCGTTCCGCGCCACGACGGAGGGGTTGAGGAGGTGTCGGTGCGTACACCGCAGTGGAATCGGCTGGCGGCCGTCGTCGCCGCCACAGCCCTGGCCGGGGTGGCCGCCTGCGGGTCGGCGGACGAGCCGGCGGCGCTGACCGGTCCGGCGGGCCCGACGGCCAGCCCGAGTGCCGACGCGGCGAAGACCGCCGACGCGAAGCAGGCCGCCCTCAAGTCGTACGCCGGGTATCTCGCGGCCTCCCGCCGGGCCGAGCAGCAGGGTGACCCGTTCATCCCCGACCTGCGGCGCTACGTCGCCGACCCGCTGCTCACCCAGGTCCGGCTCGCCGTCCGGAAGAACCAGACGCACGGCGCGATCCGGCAGGGCTCCGTCCGCTCCGATCCGGAGGTGACCACAGTGAACCTTGACACCAACCCGGCCACGGTGGAGATCCAGGACTGTCTGGACACTTCCGGATACCGCCTGGTCTTCCGGCGGAACTCCGCGCCGGTCCCCGACGCGGCCGGCGGCCGGTACCTGGTCACCGCGACCGCCACCCGCTATCCGGACGGCCGGTGGCTGATCAACTCCGGCACCACGCACCAGGACCAGCCGTGCTGACCCGGACACCACTCTGGATGGTCGCAGCCCCGGCTCGGATCGGTGGCGGGCCGATCCGCGCATCGCGTCGCGCCGCCGGACGGTTGCTGGCCATCGGGGCGGTGCTGGTCGTCGCGCTGGTCGGACCGGCCGACCCCGGACTGGCCCGGGAGGGCGGCGGCAACTGCCCACCCGCGCAGACGGACTGCCACGTCTGGGACGGCAAGGGGCCCGTACCCGGTGATCCCGGCAGCCCCGGCAACCCCGGCGGAGGCGATCCGGGTGGCGGCGGAGGCGGCGGCCACACCTGCACCCGCAACGGGACCGTGGTGCCCTGCTACGTCGACGTGCTGGGCTGGTTCAACCAGTCGGACGGCTGCTACTACAAGCTCGCCGAACCGCAGCCGCCCGACCTGCCGGAGGGCAAGCAGGCGTACGCACGCACCTGCGACGCCGGAGGCGCCGGCGGTACCGAGACGGTCCTGCTGGACGCCCCGCCGGACGGCTTCGGCGCCCCGCCGAACGCCGCCGACGTCGCCGCCGAGCTGTTCGCCAGCATGACCCTGGAGCGGCCCAGGGTCGGCATGGCGCCCGGTCCCGGCAAGCCGGGCCTGGTGGGCCTGCCGGTCTGGCTCTGGACCGGCAAACCCGCCAGACAGGACAAGGCGACCAGTTGGGGTCCGCAAAGCAAGGAGCGGACCGACCGAGGGCTCTACGTGAAGTTGTCCGCCAAGGTCGACTACGCCGAGTGGAACATGGGCAACGGCGAGAAGTTCCGGTGTAACGCCAACAAAGCCAAGGACGAGGGGCAGGGCGTCGTCCACCACAACGAGACCGGAGAGTCACCGTCGTGCGGCTACGCCGGCTACCCGAACTCCGGCAGGTACCCGGTCTCGGTCACCACGCACTGGTCGGTCACCTGGGCGGCCAGCAACGGTCAGCACGGCTCGATCCCGAACGTCACCCGGACGAGCGCCACGGTCAACGTGACCATCAACGAACTCCAGGTGGTGACACGGTGAGCGCGAGGAGTGAGCCGGTTTTGCGAGCCCCGCAGTCGCGAATAGAGGTGACCCGGTGACCACGACGAGCACGGTCAACGGCACCGGGCCGGTGTCCGCGCCGATCGCCGCCCCGAAGATCGTCCGGCAGCGCCGGATGCGCCCCGGCCTGCTCGGCCTGGCCATCCTGCTGATCGCGCTCGGTGGGCTCGGTGCGGCGTTCGCGGTGACCTCGGTGCGGGCCACCGGGACGTACCTGGCGGTGGCCCGGGACGTACCGGCCGGTTCCCAGCTCGACGCCGGCGACCTGACGTCGGTGCGGATCGCCGGCGGTCAGGGCCTGTCCCCGGTACCGGCCGGCCAACTGGACAAGGTGGTGGGCAAGCGCGCCGCCGTCCGGCTCACCCCCGGCACGCTGCTGACGATGGCCCAGGTCACCGACAAGCCCCTGCTCGGCCCCGGCCAGCAGCAGATCGCGGTCAGCCTCAAGAACGACGCCGTACCGGCCCGCACGCTGCGGCCCGGCGACAAGGTGCTGCTGGTCAGCACGCCGGCCAAGGACGCCGGTACGGCGGGCGGCAGCACCCGGTTCGACGCCGTGGTGATCGACTTCGCGAGCACCGACCAGTCGACCAAGGTGCTGTACCTGGCGCTGGCGATCCGCGACGTACCGCCGGTGGTGGCACTCCAGGCCCAGGACCGGCTGGCCGTCGTTCTCGTCGGATCGGCCTGACCATGGCGATCATCGCGCTGGTCTCGGCCAAGGGGTCGCCCGGGGTCACCACCACGGCGCTGGCCTGCACGCTGGCCTGGAGCCGTCGGCTGATGCTGGCCGAATGCGACCCGGCCGGCGGGTCCATCATGGCCGGCTACCTGGGCGGCGCGCTCGACGGACCGCGCGGCCTCGGCGAACTGGCCGTCGGTGAGCTGCGGGACGGCAACCTCGACCAGGCCCTCTGGTCCCAGCTGGTCGATCTCGACGCACCCCGGCGGGAGCGGTTGTTGCTGCCCGGGGTGGTGGACCCGACGCAGGCCGGCAGCGTCACCCCGCTGTGGCAGCGCTTCGCGGACGTGTTCGGCGCGCTGGACCGGGGCGACCCGGCGTACGACGTGCTGGTCGACTGCGGTCGGCTCGCGGTGCCGGGCACGCCGTGGCCGCTGTTGCGGGCCGCCGCCGTGGTGCTGGTGGTCACCCGGGCCGAACTGCCGGACCTGTCCAGCACCCGGGCTGTGGTCCGGGCCATCGAACGGGACTTCGCCGAGCACCGCGTACCGGCCGGCTCGGTCCGGTTGGTGCTGGTCGGGCCCGGCAACGGCCGCGCTGAGATCAGCCGCGCGCTGTCCCTGCCGATCATCGCCCAACTGCCGCACGACCCGCGTACCGCCCGGGTGCTCTGCCACGGTGGCACGGTGCGTGGCCGGCGGCCGTTGATGCGGGCGGCCGGCGCCCTCGAGGTGCCGATCAGGGCGCTGCTGGACCGCCAGCGGGCCCGGCTGAGCTGGCCGATCAGCCCGGAGGTACCGCATGCGGCGGTTTGAACCCGTCTCCCACGACCCGCGGGCCAACGGCGCCACCTCGACCGTCCCACCGGTGCCGGTCAACGGCCGGCACCACAACCCGACCCCACCGGTACGTCCCGGCCCGGTGCCGCCGGTCGCCCCGCCGGCCCAGCCGGCCGGACCGCCGCGCCCCCGGGTGGACTTCGCGGTGGTCCGGGAGTTGCGCCGGGAGTTGAGCGAACGGCTCACGCTCTGGCAACGCGGCCGGGAGTTCACCGTCGCGGAGGAGGACGCCGAGCGGGCCCGGCTGGCCGTGGCGGTGGTCGCCGAGTACGCCGACGCGACCCGCCGGGCGGGCACCCCGATGGCCGCCGGCGAGGAGCGGGCGCTGCTCGACCAGGTGACCGCCGAACTCGTCGGGTTGGGCCGGCTCCAGACCCTGCTGGTGGACGAGTCCATCGAGGAGGTTCACATCCTCGGCTGTGACGTCGTGCGGATCACCCGGCACGGCGGCGGGGTCGACTGGGGTGAACCGATCGCCGACAGCGACGACGAGTTGATCGACATCCTCCAGGCGGCGGCGCGGCGGGCCGGCGCGACCGAGCGGTCGCTGTCCACCTCGAAGCCCACCCTCGACCTGCAACTGCCGGACGGCAGCCGGTTGGCCGCCGTGTACCTGGTCAGCCAGCGGCCGTACGCGGTGCTGCGTAAGCACAACACACTGGAGGTCAGCCTCGACGACATCTCGGGCAGCCGGGCCGACCTGGACGAGATGATCGATCCGCTGATCCGCGACTTCCTCCGGGCGGCGATGCGGGCCGGACTGAACATCATGGTGGCCGGGCTGGCCGGGGCGGGCAAGACCACCGTGATCCGGGCGATGATGGACGAGATCCCGCCCGACGAGCCGTTCGTGCTGCTGGAGGAGAGCCGGGAGTTGCTGCCGGCACGCCAGCGCCGCAAGCACCGTTCGGTGATGAGCTTCGAGGCCCGGGAGGGGCACGGCGAGCGCGGGATGGACGGCCGGCCTGCCGGCGAGGTGAGCATCGCCGACCTGATCCCGCTCGCCCTGCGGATGGGCGTACTCCGGATCATCGTCGGTGAGGTCCGGTCCCGGGAGATCGTGCCGATGCTCCAGGCCATGACCACCAGCCGGGGCTCGATGTGCACCATCCACGCCCGTACCCCGGCCGGGGTGAGCGACCGGATCATCGAACTGGCGCTGTCGCACGGCCGCGAGATGACTGTCGAGCAGGCCCGCCGGATGGCGGGCAACGCGCTGGACCTCATCATCTACGTCACGGTCGAGGACGAGACCGCCATCGGCGGTCGCAAGCACCGGTTCGTGTCGCACGTCGAGGAGGTGATCGGCGCCGGCGAGGGCAACCGGATCACCACCACGACCGTGTTCGGGCCCGGCCCGGACGGCCGGGCCGTGCCGCGACACCTGCCCGAACGCATCCGCGACCAGTTGCTGCGGGTCGGGTACGACGCCCGGCTGCTGTCCCGGTACGTCGAGGCCGGCACCGGTGCCTGGCGCCGCCCCCGACACACCCGACTGGCCCGCCGCCCATGAGCGAGCGCAGCGAGGTGCCGGCATGAGCAAGCGGAGCGAGCGAATCAGCAGGCACAGTGCGGTGGAGCCTCATGGCGGCGCCGAGCGCAGCGAGGTGCCGGCATGAGCAAGCGGAGCGAGCGAATCAGCAGGCACAGTGCGGTGGAGCCTCATGGCGGCGCCGAGCGCAGCGAGGTGCCGGCATGAGCGTCCCGGGGAATCTCGAACTGATCGCGCTGCTGTCCGGCGCGGCCTGCGTGGCGGGCGTCATCCTGGCCGTGGTGGCGCTGGTGGGCACCCACCGGCCGCCGCGGGCGCCCGCCGCGACCGGTTGGGCCGGGCGGATCTGGCATGGCGCCAGCCCCAATCCGCGTGACCAGCGCCGGCACCGGTCGCTGCTGGTGGCCGCGCTGGTCGCGGGCGCCGCGGTCTTCCTGCTCACCGGGCTGCCCGTGGCGGGACTGCTGGTCGCGGTCGCGATTCCCGGGGCGCCGTGGCTGTTCACCGTGGGCAAGGCCGAACGGCGGGCCATCGCCCGGATCGAGGCGGTCGGTGAGTGGACCCGCCGGATCAAGGACGTCTCGGCCACCGGGCAGGGACTCCAGCAGGCCATCATCGGCACCGTACCGACCGCCCCGGAGGAGATCGCCGAGGAGGTACGGCTGCTCGCCGCCCGGTTGCAGGCGGGCTGGTTGGGTCGGACCGCGCTGCTCGCGTTCGCCGAGGACATCGCCGACCCGGTCTGCGACCAGGTGGTGGCCGCGCTCGTGCTGCACCTCACCGATCGCGGCGAGCGGTTGGGCGACGTACTCAGCTCCATCGCCTCGGCGGCGGCGGCCGAGGTCGCCACCCGGCGGGAGGTGGAGGCCAAGCGCACCCAGCCGCGTTTCGCGGTCCGGTTCCTCACCGGGATGACGCTGGCGGTGCTGGCGTACGGGCTGGTCAATCCCGCCTACATGGCGCCGTACCGGAGTCCCACCGGGCAGTTCGTGATGGTCGTGCTGGGCGGCTCGTTCGTCGCCCTGCTGGCCTGGGTCCGGTCGATGAGCCAGCCTCCGCCGCCGGGCCGGTTCCTGACCGCGCCCGATCCCGAGGAGGTGCTGGGGTGATTCTCAACTGGCAACTGACGTTCGCGGTCGGCGGTGGGGCCACCGCCGGGTTGGGAGTGTTCCTCCTGGTCCGGGAGGCGCTGCCGGTCACCCCGGCGCTGGGACCCGCGCTGCGCCGGCTGCACCAACCGGTCATGCCGGGTCTGGGCACCGCCGGTCGGAACCGGACGGAGTGGCTGGGCGGTCTGTCCCGCTGGCTGCGACCGCCGGTCCGGGATCTCGCGCTACTCGACCGGACCCCGGAGCAGTACGCGCTGACGGTGCTGCTGTCGGGGCTGTTCGGGCTGGCGCTGCCGCCGCTGCTCGGTACCGGTCTGGCGACGTTCGGCGTGGCCCTGCCGATCGTGCTGCCGCTCGCCGCCGGCCTGGGCCTGGCGCTGCTGTTCGCGATGATCGCCCACTACGACGTGCTGGCCAAGGCCGACCGGGCCCGCCGGGAGTTCCGCCGGGCCGTCTGCACCTACCTGGACCTGGTGGCGTTGCAGTTGTCCGCGGCGCACGGGCCGGTGCAGGCGCTGGAACGGGCTGCCGCGATCTGCGACGGCTGGGTGTACGACCGGATCCGGGAGGCGTTACGGATCGCCCAGTTGCAGATGCACTCGCCCTGGGAGGAGTTGCGCGAGCTGGCCGACCGGCTCGGGGTGCCCGAGTTGAGCGACGTGGGCGCCATCATGCAGTCCTCCGGCACCGAAGGGGCGCAGGTCCACGAGACGCTGCGACAACGCGCCGACTCGCTGCGCGACCAGATCCGCACCGACAACCTGGCCCGGGCCGAGGCCGTCACCGCTCGACTGGACGTCCCCGGCGCGCTGCTGGTCTTCGTACTCATGGGCTTCGTTCTCTATCCGTTCGTCAGCCGCATCTGACGACCCCCGCAGAAAGGTTCCCGCCATGCCCCTCGTCCGATACCTCTACGCCGCCCTCCAGGTGCGGTTCGCCGAGCTGAAGCGCGAGTCGGACCGGGGTGACAGCCCCGTACCGACCGCCATCATCATCGCCGGGCTGGCCGTGATGGCCCTGGCCATCCTCACGGCCGCCGCGGCGGCCGTGAACGGCTGGAACGCCCTCATCCCGGGCGCCGACCAGAACCCGTAGTGAGTCACCGCCGGGCGCTATTGGCTCGGCGGAGTGGGGGGCCACGCCGCTGTGCAAGGATGTTACG
>NZ_JBTIXF010000106.1:0-12555 GCF_055793945.1 Plantactinospora sp. A48
CCACCCCCACCCCCACCCCCACCCCCACCCCCACCCCCCTCCCCCCACCCGCCGGGTTGATCATGAAGTTGACTGGTTGTTCCGGGGGATTTGTCCCCCCGCTAACTTCATGATCAACGGTGCCGGGGTGGTGGGCGGGGCGGTTCGCGTGTCGAGTGGTGTGCCTGTTACTCTGGTCGCCGGCCCGCTCGTGAGCTGGCCAAGGGGCTGTGGCGCAGACCGGTAGCGCACCTCGTTCGCATCGAGGGGGTCAGGGGTTCAAATCCCCTCAGCTCCACCCAGTTCAAAGGCCGTCTCCGTTCGTTGGAGGCGGCCTTTTGGATCTTGTACAGGAATGATGTACAGCAGCGGGCGTGTCGCCTTGATCGGCAGGCCGACGCACGGCGACCCGGTCCAGGCATGACCGGCGACCATCACCGGGGCGGACGCCACGGCACCTGACTGGAACCCCGCTGCAGGTACTCCGCCCGGCGTTGCCGCTCTGCCCGCTCCCGATCCGCCACCGCCGAGTTCGTATCCCCGGCGGGGGTGGGCGGAAGTGGCGACTGCTCCAGGGTGGCCACGGGCGCCCCGGCACCGGCGACAAACCGCACCGCCACCAGCGACGAGCCCACGGCCACCGTCGTGAGGGCGACAACGAGAAACCTGTTGGCCACGACCCGACCCTACGCCGCCCACACCGTGGGTGTCCGGACGGCGTAGACGAGGTAGCTGCCCTCGGTGCGTCCTTCGAAACTGGGACGCATCGTGTCCGACGACGTGCCAGGAGAGGCGGTGCAGTTTCGGCGCCCGTACTCACCTGGGCCCGTCGGCGGGTTGCTGTTCCGGGGTGGTGGGCCGGCAGCGCGGGTCGATCGGGGTCACCGGACGGCGGAGGCGCCCGGCGGCCTGGAGGACCGAGTTCTCCACGTGTACGCCGAGGATCCACAGCCGGTACCGTGGCGTCGCGTTCTCGTCCGGGCAGAGCACCCGGCCCTTCACCTGCTGGTTGTCGACGAACACCACGCCGCCGCGGGTCTGCAGGATCGCCGTGGTCGCGTCGTTCACCTCGATGACGTGCCCCCGGATCGGTTGCGGCGGTTCGTTGTCGCCCTCCGGGCCGGCGACGGTCACCACGGACAGCGGCAGCACCGGCGTGACCAGCACCGGCGCGGCGGCTGCCACCGCCAGCAGCATGGTGACCGTCTGGGCTGTCGCCGCGAACGGCCTGGCCAGGACGGCCGGGATCGGCCGGGTCGCGCCGAGGGCGAGCAGCAGCGGCGGCCCGAGTAGGTGCAGCAGCGGCACGACATAGCCCGGATACGTTCCGATCCGGGTGATCGCCGACACGGTGACCGGCCCGACGACCGCCAGGTAGGCGGCTCCGGCCAACAGCCATCCCACGAGCCGACGGCGGGAACCCGAGGGATACCAGCCGAACGCGGCGCAGGCGGCGAGGATCAGCCAGGGTAGGAACAGCAGTTGCCAGGTGAACGCGGCGAGGACGAAGGCGATGAGGCGGAGCCAGGCCGGCGCGGCCGACGCGAGCCAGGTGAACAGCGTGGACCAGGCGCGTCGATCAGGGTTCGCGGTGACGGCGGCCCGGGTCATCGTCCCGATGGCGAAGATGGCCACCAGGACCGCCGAGACGAGCCAGGTGGAGGTGACCACCAGACCGGCGATCAGGTTGACCGGCCCGACGTTGGAGACCAGCAGCAGGGTGGTCTCCAGGTCGCCACCGGCCTCGGCCCAGAGCCGAAGGATCGAGATGAGCGCGGGCAGGGCGACCACGAGCGTCCAGAACGCCTCCCGGTCGAACGGCCGGGCCCCGCCGGATCGGGTCTCGCCGGGTGGGGTCTCCCCGGATCGGGCTGCGTCCGAGGGAGCGCCGTCGGGCTGGGTACCGCCCGGCCGGGCAGCCGCCTCGGTCACCGCCGCCGCCCACTCCGGCGCGTACCCCGGGCCTGGACGACAGCCGCCGGCCCGTGCGGCGCCGCGGGCGGCTGGTGTGTCGGATGGTACGGCGACCGCTGCGCCTGGAAACCGTCCTGATAGTCCCGCAGCACCTTCACGCCTTCCGGCTTGGGCTGCGAACTGTCCCCGAGGACTCTGCCCAGGGTCCGGTCCCAGGCGTGCTGCCAGGCACCGCTCGACCCGCGCTCGTAACTGTCCAGGAGGAAGTTGCCGATGACCTGACGCAGGTACTCGTCGTCGTTGGCGACCGCGATGCCGTACTTCTCCTGCTGGTTGAGCACCAGGTCCACCAGCTTGAGTTGCGAATTCTGCTCGACGTAGCCGGCGAGCACGACGCTGTCCAGCATGAAGGCGTCGTACTTCTTCTCCAGTAGCCCCTTGACGCAGTCATCGCTGACCGCGCGGCCGTCGAAGTCGTTGAGTGCCTTCGTGCGCAGCACGTCGTCCGAGGTGGAACTGCCTACGGTGCAGAGCCGGCCGTGCAGGTCGCCGAGGTTCCGGATCGTGATGCTGTCCTTCGGCGAACCGTCCTTCCGCATGAGAACCTCCGGCTCGGTCTTCAGGTACGGGCCGGCGAAGTTGACCTCGTCCCGCTCCCGGTCCGGTGTGATCGAGTACGACGCGATGACCACGTCCACCGCGTCGTCGTTCAGGTCCTTGCCCCGGTTCTGCACCTGGGTGTCGACGAGCTTCACGGAGTCCTCGGTGAAACCCAGGTACGTCGCGAGTTCCCGGATCAGCTCGATCTCGAACCCGGAGTGATCCCGGAGCCGGGTGGAGGTCCGCTGGCTCGGAGCGGCGTAGCTCAACAGCGGCTGGTCCTGGAAGATGCCGACCCGCAGTTCGTGCTTACCGGCCAGCCCCGACTTGTGCAGATAGGCGTTGACCGTGTCGTCATCCGGCGCGGCCAGGCTCCAGATCGCCGTGCCGACCACCAGCAACGCCGCGACGGCGGCGGCCAGTACCGCCACCCGGGCCTTCACGGAGAGGGTCAGAAACCGCCGCGAAATATCGAACACGGATACCGTCCCTGTCGAGGCCGAAGTTTGCGGGTCCGCGCCGGTGCGACGCTGCGGCAATGATATTCAGCGGACCCCCCTGAGGGCGCCTGCGCAGGTGCCGAGCTGTCGGAAACGCGATACCGGTACCGGCTGTGGCATGGGCTCGGTGCTCTCCGGGCGGGCGGCCCAGACATCTGATGATTCTCCGCTGTGGGCCGTGACTCGTCCGTGGCCCGTTCCCCCGTGGGGCGACCGCCCGGTGTCGGTCCGTCGCCGTTCCTACTGGCCCAGGCCGGGTTCTGGGCACCGGTCAGCTTTACATTGACATATGACGATGAGGCTCATAACGTCTCATGTCTGAAACATCGGTGGAACCATACGGCTGGCCTGACCGCACCCTCGGCGACTTCGGTACCCGGTCGTCGGCGTCGTGGTGTGGGCCGCGCCGACGGCTCCGCCTGGATGTGCGCACCCGTCACGTCGGGAAGGAACGAGGGGATTTCGACGCAGGCGGCGACTTACCGGCCAACTTGGAGAACCGAATGTCTGATGTGACCCGAAGAACCGTACTCAAGATCGGTGCGGCCGGAGCCGGGGCGGCGCTGTCGCCGGTGGCCTGGACCGCGGCGGCCCAGGCCGCCTCGACGCCACCCCCGGAGGTCCAGGCCGCGAACGGCATGGCCCTCTGGTACACCGCAGGCGCCGGTACCGACTGGCTGCACGCGCTGCCGATCGGCAACGGACGTCTGGGCGCCATGGTGTTCGGCAACGTCGACACCGAGCGGTTGCAGCTCAACGAGGACACCGTCTGGGCCGGCGGCCCCTACGACCAGGCCAACACGCGGGGCGCGGGAGCGCTGGCGCAGATCCGGCAGCTGGTCTTCCAGAACCAGTGGGGCCAGGCGCAGACCCTGATCGACCAGAACATGCTGGGCAACCCCTCGGCGCAGCTGTCCTACCAGACGGTCGGCAACCTGCGGCTGACCATCGGCAGCACCAGCGGGGTCTCCGAGTACTACCGGTACCTCGACCTCACCACCGGCACCACAGCGGTGTCGTACCTGCAGAACGGCGTGCGGTACCGCCGGGAGATGCTGGCGAGCGCACCGGACCAGGTGATCGCCGTCCGGCTGACCGCCGACCGGGCCGGCTCGATCACCTTCTCCGCGAAGTTCGACAGCCCGCAGCGGACCACGCTGTCCAGCCCCGACAACTCGACGGTGGCCCTCGACGGCGTCTCCGGCGACCAGCGTGGCCTGGCCGGCCGGGTCCGGTTCCTGGCCCTGGCCCGGGTCATCGCCGACGGCGGCACCGTCAGCAGTTCCGGCGGCACCGTCCAGGTGAGGTCCGCCAACAGCGTCACCGTGCTGATCTCCATCGGCACCAACTACGTCAACTTCCGCGACGTCACGGGCGACTACCAGGGCAAGGCCCGCAACTTCCTCAACTCGGCCGCCACGAGGACGTACGACGACCTGCGCGCCCGGCACGTCGCGGACTACCAGCGGCTGTTCGCGCGTACCAGTCTCGACCTCGGCCGGACCTCGGCGGCCGACCAGCCGACCGACGTCCGGATCGCCCAGCACGCGAGCGTCAGCGACCCCCAGTTCTCGGCGCTGCTGTTCCAGTTCGGCCGGTACCTGCTGATCTCCTCCTCGCGGCCCGGCTCCCAGCCGGCGAACCTGCAGGGCGTCTGGAACGACTCGCTGAGCCCGTCCTGGGACTCGAAGTACACGCTCAACGCCAACCTGCCGATGAACTACTGGCCGGCCGACACGACGAACCTCTCCGAGTGCTACGAGCCGGTGTTCCGGATGATCAGCGACCTCACGGTCAGCGGCGCCCGGGTGGCTCAGGTGGAGTACGGCGCCGGCGGCTGGGTGACGCACCACAACACCGACGGCTGGCGGGGCGCGTCGGTCGTCGACTTCGCCGAGGCCGGAATGTGGCAGTCCGGCGGCGCGTGGCTGTCCACGATGATCTGGCAGCACTACCTGTTCACCGGCGACCTCGAATTCCTGCGCCAGTACTACCCGGCGATGAAGGGTGCCGCGCAGTTCTTCCTGGACAGCCTCGTCCAGGAGCCCTCCCTCGGCTATCTGGTGACGAACCCGTCGAACTCGCCGGAGCTGGACCACCACTCGGGGGTCAGCGTGTGCGCCGGTCCGACGATGGACAACCAGATCCTGCGCGACCTGTTCAACGGCGTCGCCCAGGCCAGTCAGGTGCTCGGCGTGGACAGCGACTTCCGGACCCGGGTCCTGGCCACCCGCGACCGGCTGCCGCCCATGAAGGTCGGCTCGCGCGGCAACATCCAGGAGTGGCTGTACGACTGGACCGAGACCGACCAGCACCACCGGCACATCTCGCACCTCTACGGCCTGCACCCCAGCAACCAGATCACCAAGCGCGGCACCCCCACGCTGTACACGGCCGCCCGACGGACCCTCGAACTGCGCGGTGACGACGGCACCGGCTGGTCGCTGGCCTGGAAAATCAACTACTGGGCGCGGATGGAGGAGGGCGCCCGGGCCCACGACCTGCTCAAGCTCCTGGTGCGGACGGACCGGCTCGCGCCCAACATGTTCGACCTGCACCCGCCGTTCCAGATCGACGGCAACTTCGGCGCCACGTCCGGCATCGCCGAGATGCTCCTGCACAGCCACAACGGTGAGCTGAACGTGCTGCCCGCGCTGCCCACGGCCTGGCCGGCCGGCAAGGTACAGGGGCTGCGGGGTCGCGGCGGCTACACGGTGGACACCACGTGGAGCGGCGGCGCGGCCACCGAGATCCTGATCAGGCCCGACCGGGACGGCTCGATCAACGTGCGTAACCGGATGTTCACCGGCACCTACCAGGTCACCGACACCACGACCGGGGAAACCCTCACGGTCACCAAGCCCGAGTCGGACGTGATCGCGCTGACCGCTCAGGCGGGTCACACGTACCGGATCACCGGGACCGGCCAGCCACCGCCGCCGCCGACGACCTACTCGCGGATCACCAACGGTGCCACCGGGCAGGCGTTGGACAGCGCGGGCAATGTCGGGTCGGGGTCGGATCTCAAGCAGTGGCCCTGGAACGGTGGCAACAACCAGCAGTGGCAGCTGGTGGATGCCGGTGGTGGTTACTACCGGATCGTGAACCGGACCAACGGCATGGTGATCGACAGTTGGGGCAACACGGCCAACGGCGCGAACGCCCGGCAGGCGGCCTGGACCGGCAGCAACAACCAGCAGTGGCGGCTCGCCGATGCCGGCAACGGCCGCTACCAGATCATCAACCGGGGTACGGGCACCGCACTGGACGGCATGGGCAACAGCAGCGCCGGCTCCACGGTCTGCATGTGGACACCGAACAGCAGCGGCAACAACCAGTGGACCATCACGACCCTCTGATCAGTGTCGGGGGGCGGTTCTAGAGTGGGGCGCGCATCGGTACCCGCACCCCGAGGGAATCAGCATGACCACACTCGAGAACCGGCCGAACTCCGCGCTCCTCGTCGTCGACGTACAGAACGGCGTCGTGGCCGACACCCACGACCGCGACGCCGTCGTGACGAACATCAACGGGCTGGTCGAACGGGCCCGTCGGGAAGGGGTGCCGGTCGTCTGGGTGCGGCACTCCGATGAGGGGTTGGTGGCGGGCAGCGAGGGGTGGCGGATCGTCCCCGAGCTGTCACCGGACGACAACGAGCCGCTGGTGGAGAAGAACCACGGCGACTCGTTCGAGGCCACCAACCTGGAGGAGGTGCTGTCGGGTCTGCGCGTCGGGAAGCTCTTCGTCACCGGCGCGCAGACCGACGCCTGCATCCGGTCGACCCTGCACGGCGCGTTCGTCCGGGGCTACGACACCGTCCTCGTCCGGGACGCCCACACCACCGAGGACCGCACGAGCTGGGGCGGTCCGCCGGCGGCGCAGATCGTCAGGCACCTGAACGGATGCTGGACCTACCAGTCGGCGCCGGGACGCACCGCCGGCACCGTCCGGGCCCGGGAGGTCGACTTCGGCGGTACGTCCTGACGCCGGCCACCGCCCGTACCGCTCGGCGAGGCCAGCCCGAGCCGTGGCTCGGCGTCGCGCTGCTGGTCCTCGGCGGCGGCGGTTACCTGATCGCACGCAGGCGTCGGACCCGCTTCGTGACGTAGGCCCGGGCAGACCATCCGGACCCTGGGAGCCGTCCCCGGCCAGCCCGGAACGGTCACATCTCGTACTGCTCGGCGAGGTCCACCCGGAGCCGTTCCGCGTACGGGGCGACTTCCCGAGCGAGTCGGGCATACTCCGCCTCGGTCAGGATGACCGCGGCGGGCAGCGGCGTCCTGGTGGAGAGGAACTGGTGCCGTCGCCCGGTCGTGGGATGGCTGGCGAACAGCGAGGCGTCCCGGCGGATGCTGAGCTGCCGCAACCGGGCGATCCGGTCCGTGATCCGGTCCCGGCGCGCCGCGATGAGGGTCGTCCACTCGTGCATGGCCCGGCCGGGCTCGGACACGCCACTGATCAGCGGTACGTAGAGTGGCTGGCCGGCCATGGCGTCGAACAGGCCCAGCGTGGCGGCCGTACCGCCGGCTCGGGCGGCGAGGAGGTCGGCCCGCTGCTCGGCCCGCCGGTCGTGATGGGACCCGACAACGTTGATCGCCAGGTGGAGCACGGACATCAGCCAGGCCAGCGTGCGGCAGACCAGCCGCCACAACTCGTACGCGAGTGCGGGCAGCCCGGAAACGGCGAGGTCGAGCGCGTCTGGTCGGGGCGGGGTCAGCGCCGTCGCCAGGTGGCCGAACGTGACCCGGGCCGGGCGGGTGAACAGGCTCCGCCGTGAGTCCTTGTTGGCGAAGTGGCCCAGCTCGTGCCCGAGCAGCGCCACGATCTCCTGGGGCCGCAGGCTGGCCAGCAGCGGGACGCCGAGGGTGAGGATCCGCCGGGCGCGGACGCCCACCACCGCGGCTGAGGCGTTCCACGAGTAGACATCGAACGCCACGATGTCCGGCCGGGGCGCCCCCGTCGCCGCGGCGACCCGGTCGATGATCCCGTGCAGTACCGGAGTTGTCCGCGGATCCAGTCGGTACTTCTCTCCGACGTAACGCCGGACCCGGCCCAGTCGGGGCCGCAGCCCGTAACTGATCGGGAGCAGCAGCAGCCCGAGGAACACGTACGGCACGGACCGGTGTCCGACCAGGAGAATGATGCTGTAGAGCAGCGCGGCCAGCGGGATCGAAACCAGGATCGCGGACACCACGCCGAGGAAGATGACGCCAGCACCGATTCTCGGCCCACTCGCCGGATCGGTGGTCGCGAGCCGCAGGTCGGCCCGGAAGCCGGCCCGGTGGCTGTGCCGGGCGACCCAGCGCGCGTACCAGGACCAGGTCTCGGGGGGCGCGTATGAGTCGAGGTTCCACTCGCAGTGCCCGCACCACGGCGGCTGGTCTTCCTCGTACGTGAGCGGCGTCTGGCAGTTCGGGCACAGTTCAGCGACGGAGCGGGTCACCGATCGATGATGATGACGCGACTGGCCGTGAGCAAGGCCGGGTGCCGGCATCGGTACGCATTCGTATCCGCGCCACAACGCCCCGTCCCGGTGACCTCGTCGATGACCTGCCCAACGCGCCGGCGCCAGACCGAGCCGGCCCGGAGACGAGGCGAACGGGCTCAGCCGAAGGCGGCGGGATCGAACTCGCGGTGCTCGATCATCACCAGCCAGTTGCCCGAGTTGTCCCGGGCGACCGCCTCCACCCCGTACGGCCGCTCCGACGGCTCCTGGAGGAACTCGACGCCCTTGGCCCGCAGCTCCTCGTAGGTCCTGCGGCAGTCGTCGACAGTCAGGCCGATGGCGAACAGGTTGCCCTCGTCCAGCGCCCGGTTGAGCGCGCCCACCGCCTCGGGCGAGTACGGCGGGCCCGGCACGGTCAACTGCACCTGCAGCTCGGGCTGGTTCGGGTGGTTGACCGTACACCAGCGGTATCCGGTGCCGATGGTGATGTCGGTGTGCTCAACGAAGCCGAGGACGTCGGTGTAGAACGCCTTGGCGGCGTCGATGTCCTTCACGAAGACGCTGGTCAGGGAGACGTTGACAATCATGTACCCAGGTTAGGGACCGGCGTCGGGCGGCGGCTTCTCCTTGGTTGCGCAGCCTTGGCGGCGCTCGGCGAACCCCCACATGAACACGAAACACCCCGGAATGCGTGGGGCGCCGGTGGCGGCCCAGCGGCGTTGGAACTCGCTCGGGGTCTCGCCGACCAGCGCCCGGAACCGGCTGCTGAACGAGCCGAGGCTGGCGAAACCAACCGCGTGGCAGACCTCGGTGACGGTGAGGTTGGTGGACCGGAGCAGATCCTGGGCGCGTTCCACCCGCCGCCGGGACACATGTGCCGCCGGCGACAGGCCGTAGGCGCTCGTGAACATCCGCTGGAAGTGGTATTTGCTGAGGCCCGCCGCCGCGGCCAGCGCGTCGAGGTCCAGCGGCTCCGCGTAGTGCCGGTCGGCGTGGTCCCGGGCCCGGCGCAGATGCACCAGCAGACTGGCCGGGGCCCGGCGACGTACGGCGGTCATGACCAGCGACTTTACCGGGCTGTCGGTGCCCGGTCGTACAGTCTGGGGATGACGATCGCGCCCGCCCACTGGCGCCCGCCGGCGCTGGGTGATCCGCTCGTCTCGACGTACCTGCGGCGGTTGGGGCTGGACCCCGACGCCGAGCGGTCCGCGACCCCGTCGATCGGGCAGCTCCGCCGGCTGCACGCCGCGCACGTCGCCCGGGTGCCCTACGAGACACTGTGGATCGCGCTGGGCGAGTCCCGTGGCATCGATCCCATCGAGTCGGCCGGGTGGATCAGCCAGGGCCGGGGCGGCTACTGCTACCACCTCAACGGCGGCCTGTCCGCGTTGCTCGGCTCGCTGGGCTACGCCGTGACCTGGCACCGTGGCGGCGCGCAGCCCCGGCCTACCGTCGAACCCCCGGGCGACGACGGCAACCACCTGGCGCTCACCGCGGCACTGGACGGTCGGACCTGGTGGGTGGACGTCGGCCTCGGCGACGGTCCGTTGGAGCCGGTGCCGCTCGCGGCGGCCTCCTTCGGCGCCGGCGACCGGTTCCGGTTGCGGCCCTCCCCGGTGGTGCCCGGCGGCTGGCGGTTCGACCACGAGCCGGACGGATCCTTCTACGGCATGGACTTCTCGGTGCCGCCGGTCGGTCCGCCGGATCTGGTCGACCGGCACGTCGAGCTGTCCACCTCACCAACCTCCGGGTTCGTCCGGGTGGTGACGGTCCAGCACCGGACCCCGGCGGGGGTCCGGGCGTTGCGCGGTGCCGTGCTGACCGAGCGGCCGACCGCCGGCTCCGCGTCGGTCCGGGACATCCACCGGTACGCCGAGTGGCGCGCGTTGCTGACCGACGGCTTCGGCATGGTGCTCGACGACGTCCCGGAGCCTCGGATGCGGGCGGTGTGGCAGCGGGTACGCGCGGTCCACGAGGAGTGGGACCGGGCCGGCCGCCCCTGAGCCGGCGGGTCCCGGCTGGTCCTGAGTCGGTGGGCCGAGCTGACAACCGAGCTGGCGGGCCCAACCGGGTCGGTGGGTGGCGAGCACCGGCGGGCTGCGGATGCGTGTCGGACCCGAGTACCGGTGGGCTGCGGGTGGGTGTCGGACCTGGGTGCCAGGATGGGTAGATGCGTGGACGGCAGGTTTCCGATGGCCCGACCGACCGGATGTCCCGATCCGACTGGTGGGGTGTCTACCTCGACTGTCCCGACGCGCGGGCGCTGGGCCGGTTCTACTCCGAGCTGCTCGGCTGGGAGATCAGCCACGAGTCGCCGGAGATCGTCACCATGGCGCCCGCGGACGGGGTGAGTTACCTCGGTTTCCAGACGGCACCCGACTACGTCCGGCCGGTGTGGCCGGCCGAGGCGGGCCGGCAGCAGATGATGCTGCACCTCGACTTCGAGGTCAGCGACCTGCCGGCGGCCGTGGCGCACGCCGTCGAGCTGGGTGCCCAGGTCGCGGACTTCCAGCCTCAGGAGAACGTCCGGGTGCTGCTCGACCCGGCCGGCCACCCGTTCTGCCTCTACACCTGAGCCGCCCTGCCCCGCCGTCGTCACCCGGTGCTCGCGGTGGCGATCGGCGTCGTCGCGCCGTACGGGCACCTCAGTTGGCCACCGGTCTGCGCCGGTGTGCGCCACCGGTCGTCGGTGGTACGCCAGCGACCTCAACCGGTCCGGTCGAGGTCGCTGGCGTACCAGTCACCGGGGCGTCCCGGTCAGGGGCGGGCCGGGTTGGAGTTCTTGGAGATCTTCGCCCACATCTTGCGCTGCTCGGACTGGGCTCGCGCGTCGAACCGGCGCGCCTGGTAGGCCAGCTCCCGTTGCAGCTTGCGGTGCCGCTCCAACCGGCCCTCGTCGATCTCTCCGCTCTCGATGGCCGCCCGGACCGCGCAGCCGGGCTCGGTCTCGTGCCGGCAGTCGTTGAACCGGCAGGTCGCCGCCAGTTCGGTGATGTCGGCGAAGACCGCGTCGACGCCCTCGGCGGCGTCGGTCAGACCGACCGCCCGCAGCCCGGGAGTGTCGATCAGGTAGCCGCCACCCGGGATCTCCACGAGTTCCCGCCAGGCCGTGGTGTGCCGACCCTTGCCGTCCTCCCGGACCGCGCCGGTGGCCAGGGCGGTGCCGCCGATCAGGGCGTTGATCAGGCTGGACTTGCCGGCGCCGCTGGCACCGACGGCCACCAGCGTCCGATCCGGCGCGATCAACGCGCGTACCGGATCCAGCGAACTGGGATCGGTGACCGTGACCGGCACCACCTCGACGCCCAGTGCGGTGGCCGCGAACTGACTGAGCGCCGGACCGATGTCGTCCGGACCGCACAGGTCGCTCTTGGTGCCGACCAGCAGCGGCAACGCCCCCGAGGCCCAGGCGAGGGCGAGGAGCCGCTCCACCCGACCCAGTCGGGCGTCCCGCTCCAGCGGGGCGCACACCGCCACAACGTCCACATTGGCGGCGAGCACCTGCTCGACCGCCTTGCCGCCGACGCTGAGCCGGCGGATCTCGGTACTACGCGGCTCGACGGCGGACACCTGGCCGCCGTCGTCGAGCAGGGCCCAGTCGCCCACGGCGACGGGGACGGTGGTGGGCACGGTCCGCTGACCGTCCGGGGTGGTGATCACACAGGCTTTCCGCTCCACGCGTACGACGCGGTGAGCGGGCTGATGGTGGGACAAGACGAACTCCGAAGAAGTCGGGCCGCCCTGGAATCAGGTCAAGGTCAACGGGCGGCGGAACGAGGGCAGGGGGCAGCGACAACGGCAGTGCGGGTCATCGGTCCCCACCTCCTCGGTTCGTGTCGTCTCGGACCTGACGCCGGCCACCATACCCAGCACCGGACGACGGGCAAAGCGATTTAATCAACCGGGTCGCGCGCCGGCCCGCGCCGCGCGGCATCAACCGCGCCGGTCCGGAACACGCGGGCGCGCAGCACGCCGGTTCGCGCCGCGCGGGCACGCGGCGCGCCGGTCCGCGGCGCCAAGTGCCCGCGCCATGCGGGCAGGTATCCCGCGTCGGCCTGTACCGGGGGGGGGGCGCCGCGCGAGGGGCGAACCGCAGGAGGAAGGGAAAACAGCCGG
>NZ_JBTIXF010000107.1:0-11095 GCF_055793945.1 Plantactinospora sp. A48
AGCCCCGCGCAGGGATCAAGCCTGACCGCCCGGAGCGGGGCTGGGCTGCCGAAACCCCCAACCCGGGGCCGAAACCCCCAACCCGGGGCCGAAACCCCCAACCCGGGGCCGAAACCCCCAACCCGGGGCCGAAACCCCCAACCCCTAGGCCGCCGCGCCCGGTCAGCCCAGGTGGATGCTGCGCAGCCGGCCGACCTCGGCCATCCGCCGCTCGGCCAGCCGGTCGGCGGCCACCGCCGGCGGCACCCCCTCGGCGTCGGCCAGCCGCAGGATCTCCCGGGTGGTGTCGAAGATCCGGGTGGCGCGCAGCTTCGCCCGGTCGAAGTTGAACCCCTCGATCTCGTCGGCCACCTGGATCACCCCACCGGCGTTCACCACGTAGTCCGGCGCGTACAGCACCCCACGGTCGGCCAGCACCTTTTCGATCCCGGGGTGCGCGAGCTGGTTGTTCGCGGCACCCGCCACGATCTTGGCGCGCAGCACCGGCACCGTGTCGTCGTTGAGGGCGCCGCCGAGGGCGCATGGCGCGTACACGTCGATGTCGGAGGCGACCAGTTCGTCCGCGTCCGCGACGAGGTCGACCTGCGGGTACGCCGTTCGTACCCAGTCGCGGGCCCGCTCGCTCACGTCGGTGGCGACCACCGCGGCGCCGTCGTCCAGCAGATGCTTGGTCAGGTGTTTCCCGACCTTGCCCAGGCCGGCGACGCCGACCCGGCGTCCGGACAGGGACGGGGTGCCCCACAGGTGTTCGGCGGCAGCCCGCATGCCCTGGTAGACGCCCCACGCCGTGAGCACCGAGGAGTCGCCCGCGCCGCCGTGCTGCACGCTGCGGCCCGTCACGTAGCGGGTCTCCCGGGCGACGATGTCCATGTCCTGGACGTACGTTCCGACGTCGCAGGCCGTGTAGTAACGACCGCCCAGGGACTCGACGAACCGGCCGTACGCGCGCAGCAGCGCCTCGGACTTGATCTGCTCCGGGTCGCCCCAGATGACCGCCTTGCCGCCGCCGAGATCCAGGTCGGCGAGGGCGTTCTTGTAGGCCATGCCGCGGGACAGGTCCAGCACGTCGCGTACGGCGTCGTCCTCGCTGTCGTACGGGTAGAACCGGGTGCCACCGAGGGCGGGGCCCAGCGCGGTCGAGTAGATGCCGATGATCGCCCTGAGACCGGTGTGTTTGTCCTGGCAGAAGACGACCTGTTCGTGTCCGGTCGCCGTGGTGTCGGTGCTGCCGAATACGGCCATGAGTGCTCCTCGTGGGGTGCGCCCTTGTGGGGCCCTGCCGACCCGGTGGGGTCGCCGGCGGGGGGTGATGCCGGTATTCGCGAGCCTAGTACCGCCGCCACGAACCCGATCGCCCACGAGAGCGGTGGTCCGCATGCTGAACCCGTCCGTCGGGAGTGCCGGCAGCCCGTCTGTCGGGAGCGGTCGGCACCCCGTCCGCCGGGAGTGGTCGGCGCCAACCCGCCGGGAGGCGGCCGGCACCACCGGGGGTGGTGGGCACCAACGGTGGCGACCCGGCAACGCCGCGGGTTGGGCGTGGTCCTGACGGCGGCGGCGGTGGACTTTCGTGGGAGGATCGCGACGTGCCGTCGCTCTTCGCTTCTTACCTGCGCGTGTACGAGCCGTTGACCGCCTTTGACCGGGACCGGCAGACGTTCTGGCGCCGGTATGTCCAATCCGGTCGCGCCGTGACGCCGCAGGACGGTCCGGGGCGGCAGCGGACGGCCGTGATCGAGGCGCTCGGCGCCGGCTGGACCCGGCTGCCCGACCTGCCCGACGAGGCGTACGTCCTGCACCAGGAGGACACCCTGCTGGTCTGTCCGTGGAATCTGCGGGTGCGGGTGGCCGAGGCGGCGCTCAGTGCCCGTGACGGCGTGCCCTCGGTGCTGGCCGACGCCTTCGTGCCGCCGGTGCTGGCCGGGCAGGCCAAGGCGGTGGTCGAGGACTGGCGCAGCGGCGCTCGGGTCCTGGAGCATGGCGTACCCCGGGTGCACGAGCAGATCGCCACCTGGGGTGTGCCGCTGCGCTGGTTCGTCTTCATCTCCCCGGAGGAACGGGAGTTGTCCGTCGAGCCGGGCCGGCGGATGTTGCGGTTCCGGACCGAGATCTCCAAGGCGCGCCGGCGGGCCTCCCGGGGACTGTCCGTGCTGCGCAAGTCGGTCGGCGACGCGCCGATCACCGAGGCGGTCGAGGAGGGCGCGCGGTGGCTGGAGGAGTTCCACCCGCGTTCGATGGTTGAGCTGGACTACGGCGGCCTGGTTGACCTGCTGCCGGACGAGACGTTGACGGCCGACGACTCGCCGGAACTGGTGGCGAAGGGTCTGGCCGCGCTGGCCCGCAGTGACGCCGAGGCGGCGACCGAGGCGTACGAGGAGCTGGTCGCCCGGTGGCGGGCGGTGCAGCTGCTCGAGCGGTGCAATTGAGCCAAACCCCATCCAACCTGGTCAGGGAGCGTTTCCAAGGCGAGCCGTACTCACGGCTGGTCCCCTACTCCACTGGTTGACGGAGTCCGTTTAAATACGAATAGAGCTTAAAAAGTGGCATAATTCGGTCTTGGTTCATCCGTCCGACCAAGGACCTTCGGCCGTTCGGCCCATGTCGGACATCGGGGACTAGCCGGACCATGGGAGACGCGTCGGCCGGCGGGACCCCGGCCGATGTCTATAGGTACCTGTGGAGGAGTGACCGATGGCATCGCGTACGCACGAACCCGAGCCGCTACTCACGCCGGCCGAGGTGGCGTCGATGTTCCGTGTCGACCCGAAGACCGTGACTCGGTGGGCGAAGGCGGGCAAGCTGAGCGCCATTCGTACGCTGGGCGGCCACCGCCGTTATCGCGAGTCGGAGGTTCGCGCATTGCTGCAGGGACAGATCCCTCAGCAGCGTCAGGGCGACTGAAGTCTCCCGAAGCAGCACCGGCGTGGCGGGTACACCCCCCAATCCGTCCACCCGGTCGAGGTAGCCAGGTCAGGGGCGGAGTCCACGGAGCATCGTGGGTCTCCGCCCCTGACGTATGTCCGGGGTCCGTCCGCCGCTGCGGTGGGCGGTACCGATACGGTCTGTGGGTGCCTGGGGAACCCCGTATCGGCGACGTCTTCGGTGAGCTGCTGCGCGACGCGTACGCGGTGGAGACCGGAATCGGTCCCCGACCGCTCGCCGGTGGGCGGTTACCCCGCCCGGTCATCGAGATCATCGAGCGGGACGACGGGCTGATCAACGGCGCGCCCGCCGCGCACTACCTGTCCGGACCCCGGGAGTGGCAACCGCACGACCACCGGGCGGTCGACCGGGCCCGGGGCGCGGTGCTGGACGTCGGGGTGGGCGCCGGCCGGATCGCCCTGGAGCTGCAACGCCGCCGGGTCGCGGTGACCGGCCTGGACATCTCGCCGGGAGCGCTGGACATCTCCCGCCGGCGTGGCGTCCGGGATCTCGTGCTGGCGACCGTGGACGAGCACGCCCGCTCGGAGCGCCGGTACGACACGTTTCTGCTGCTCGGCAGCAACCTCGGGCTGATCGAGGGCCGGGAACGGGCGCCGGGCTTCCTCGCCGCGCTGGCCGCACTGGCCCGGCCCGGGGCCGAGGTGATCGCGCACGGCACCGACCCGTACGGCACGACCGACCCGGTACACACGGGCTACCACCGGCGCAACCGGGAACGCGGCCGGCTCGGCGGGCAGCTACGGCTGCGGCTGCGCTACCGGGAACTCGGCACGGACTGGTTCGACTACCTGGTGTGCAGCCCGGCCGAGCTGGCCGAGCTGGTACACGGCTCGCCCTGGCGGCTGGCCGATGTGGACTCGCTCGACGCGCCCTACTACCTGGCCACCCTCCGGCTCGCCTGAGCGGCGCCGTGGCGGTTACCACTCGACCGGGCGCTACGGATCAGCCGGGCGCGCCGGCCGGCCCGGTGCGCCGGGGCACTACGGCTCGGATGTCTGTGGCGCGGGTGCGAACGGCGGCGCCGACAGCCCGGCCGTGAGCGCCGCGAAGGCGTCCCGGCGCAGCTCCGCCAGGCCACTCCGGCCGCCGCCGGCCGCCCAGACGGTGAGCGCGGCGTCCCAGGACGCCACCGCCGCGCCGCCGACGAGCAGCGGGTACAGGTGGGTCGGCGCCAGCCCGGTACGGCGGGCCACGAAGTCCACGACCACGCCGCGCAGCTCGTGATTGAGCAGCAGATAGATGCCGACCAGCGAGGGTTGCTGAGCCATCAGGCGAAGCCGGACGAAGATCTGCTGCTGCTCGTCCGGCTCGATGTCCAGACCGGCCAGCACGATCCGGACCGCCTCGATCGGCGGCAGGTCCGGTGGGCTCTCGGCCAGCGCGTCCCGCAGCCGGCCGACCCGCTCGTGCGCCGCGTCCCCGAACAGCACGTGCTGCTTCGAGGCGTAGTACCGGAAGAACGTCCGCACCGCCACGTCGGCCGCGTCGGCGATCTCCTCGACCGTGGTGTGCTCGTACCCCTTCTCGGCGAACAGCCGCAGCGCCGCGTGTTCGAGCGCCGCCCGGGTCTCCCGCTTGCGGCGTTCGCGGCGGCTCACCGGGAGATCGGAGGGAACTGCCAGGTCGGGCGCGGTCATCCGTTCATCGTGACACGCCGTCGCGGCGCGGGACATGACCCGACCGCACCGGTTGTGGTGAGCGGCTCGCCTGCCGCCGCCCACCCGCGCCCGGATCCGGTCAGGCGGTCGGCGGCAGGGGCGCCGGCGGCAACCCGCCGTCACCGTCGACCACCTCGTCCGGGGTGCCGTCCTCGTCGATGTCGACCATCGTGATGTCGACCTTTCCATCACCGTCAGTGTCGAACTGGAACAGGTCGGCCTTACCGTCGCCGTCGGTGTCCACCACCCAGACATCGGTTTTGCCGTCGTTGTTGGCATCCGCGCGCAGCAGGTCCACGCGCTGGTCACCGCGCGTCTCCACGGTCTCCTGTGGCGCGGTCTCCTGGGTCTCGCTCATCGGTGCGTCCCTTCGTCGGGTCGTTGCGCGGTTCCTGGGTGCGCGGCGCGGTCCCACCGCCCCACTACGGGCACTCTTACCCGACCCGCCGTCCCGGCGAACCCGACCGACCCGTACCGGGCGGGTCCGCCCGGGCCGAACCGTACCGGGCGGGCCCGCCGCGACATCCCGGCGAACCCCAGCCGCACCGATCGGAACCGCGCTGCATAGGGTCGCCAGCATGACTGATCGCTTCGTGGTCGTCGGCGCCGGGACGATGGGCCTCGGTATCGCCTACGTGGCCGCCGGCGCGGGCTTCCGGGTGGACCTCGTCGAGGTGGACCCGGGCCGGGCCGAGGCCGCGACCGTCGCCCTCGACCGGCTCTGGGCCTCCGCCGTCGAGCGCGGCAAGCTGTCGGCCGCGGACGCCGACGCCAGCCGCACCCGGCTGGCCGTCCGGCACGACCTCGCCGAGGTGGCCCCCGAACCCGGGGTGATCGTCGAGGCCGTACCCGAGCGACTGGACCTCAAGCGCACCGTGCTGGCCACCGCCGAGGAACTCCGGCCGGTCCTGCTGGCCAGCAACACCTCAAGCATCCCGATCGGGGAGCTGGCGGCCGGCCTGCGCGCCCCGGACCGGTTCCTCGGGCTGCACTTCTTCAACCCGGTCTGGGCGATGCCGCTGCTGGAGATCGTGGTGGGCGCGGCCACCACGCCGGACCGGACCGACGACGCGGTCGCCCTCGCCCGCCGGCTGGGCAAGGATCCCATCCTGGTACGCGACCTGCCCGGCTTCGCCACGTCCCGGCTGGGGGTGACGCTCGGCCTGGAGGCGATCCGGATGGTCGCCGACGGCGTGGCCAGTGCCGCCGACATCGACAAGGCGATGGTGCTCGGCTATCGGCACCCGGTCGGTCCGTTGGAACTGACCGACCTGGTCGGCCTGGACGTCCGGCTCGACATCGCCCGCACCCTGCAACGCGCGTACGGTGACCGGTTCGAGCTGCCGCCGCTGCTGGTGGAGATGGTCGCCGACGGCCGGTTGGGCCGGAAGTCCGGCCAGGGCTTCTACACGTGGGAGGGTGGGAAGCGTTCGTGAGCGTGGAAACCGCCAGCCTCAGCAGGGAGCCGTCATGAGCCTGCGGATCGAGGAACGGCCGGACCGGGTGGTGGTCACCCTCGACCGGCCGGGGAAGCGCAACGCCGTGGACACCGAGATGGTGGCCGCGCTGCACGAGGTCTGCGCCAACCTGGAACGCGACCCGCGACTGCTGCTGCTGACCGGCGGCACCGCCGGGATCTTCGCGGCCGGTGCCGACATCGCCCAGCTCCGCGACCGGGGTCCGAACGACGCGCTCGCCGCGATCAACTCCGCGATCTTCGCCCGGATCCGGGCCCTCCCGCTGCCCACCGTCGCCGCCGTGGACGGTCCCGCGCTGGGCGGCGGCGCGGAGCTGTCGTACGCCTGTGACCTGCGGGTGTGTACGGCCCGGGCGGTCTTCGGGCAGCCGGAGGTGCGGTTGGGCATCATCGCCGGGGCGGGTGCCACGCACCGGCTGCCCGCGCTGGTCGGCGAGGCCCGGGCCAAGGAGCTGCTGTTCACCGGGCGTCGGGTGGACGCCGCCGAGGCGTCGCGGATCGGCCTGGTGAACCGGGTCGTCGAGGACCCGGCCGGACTGCTCGACGCCGCCCACGAACTGCTGGACGAGATCGCCAAGGGGTCCGCGTTGGCGCTTCGGCTGACCAAGCTGGCGGTGGACGCGCCCGAGGCGGCCCATCCGCGACTCGACCTGGTCAGCCAGGCGGTGCTGTTCGCCGACGCGGAGAAGCACCGTCGGATGACGGAGTTCCTCGACCGGCGGCGTGGCGGCTGACCTGCGCGGCGCGACGGTACCGCCGCGCCGCCCCGCCCCGCGCAGCCCCGCGTGCGTCCGGCCGGGTCCGACCGACCCAGGCCCTAGTGTCGGATCTGCACGCCGGCCGTGACGAGCGCCTTGATCACCTGCGCGGACTCGCCGAAGCCGATCACCAGCACGGCGTCGGCACCGAAGCTCTTGATCTCCTTGGCGCCCGCCGAGAAGTCGAGTTTCGCGGTGGACCCGTCGGCCGGCAGGTCGTACGTCAGCAGCTTGAGGTTGTCCGCGGTGATGCCGGCGCGCTCCAGCTCGGTCCGGACGTAGCTCTGGAGACCCTCACCGTACGGATCCTTCCGCGCGACCAGGACGATCTTCTGCGGACCGTCCCGGAGGATGACGTCGGCCAACGCCCGGCCCTGGAGGATGTCCGACGGCGCGGTACGGAAGTAGAGGCCCTTGTCATCGGCCGTGCTGAGCCCGGCGTCGGTGTTGGAGGGGGAGAAGAGGATCAGACCGGCCGCGACGACATCCGGCAACACGGCGCGGGAGATGCCGGACGCACCCGCACCGATGATCACCTGCGCGCCTTCTTCCACGTGCCGGGCCAGGGTCGCCTTGGCGACCGTGGGGTTGGTGCCGTCGTCGCCGTCGAGCCACTCCACGGGATCGCCCAACACCCCGCCGGCGGCGTTGACCTCGCGTACCCCGAGGCTTGCGCCCGCGATCAGCGGCGGGTACGCGAGCGCCAGGTCACCGGTCTTCGGCAACAGCCCGCCGAGCTTGAGCGGGGACCCGTCGCGGTCGTCGTTCTTGCCGCCCCGCTGCTTCTGCGGTGCTGGCGGCGTCGCGGTGCTGGCGGTCGACTCGTCGCCCGCGCCGACGAACTCGGTCTTGTCGTCGTCTATCTGGTCGGCCTCGTTGAAGTGCAGGGTGCCGTAGCTGGCGGTGGAGGGCTCGCCGGCATCCGTGAAACCGCCCCGGGTGAGGGAGACGCCACGGTATTCGATGTCCACTCCGGTCCGGGCCAGCCGCAGGCAGGCGGCGGGGGTGTCGCAACGTTGACCGGTGTTGGTCACCGCGTTGATCTGCTTGGCGATCTTCGCGGGCTCGGTGGAACCGGCGAGCTGCGTGGCGAGCGAGACGATCACCACGGCGTCGTACGACTCGGCCGCGTAGAGGTAGTCGTTGAGCTTGGGGTCGACCGCGCGCAGCCGGGCCTTGAAGTCCTCGGGCAGCTGGGTCAGTGGTGTCGTGCCCTTCATGCCGTCCAGCAGGCCAGCCTGGTCGCTGAACTCCTTACCGAACGAGTTCTGCATGTTGCCGTCCGTGCCGTACAGCCGGACCTGGGGGGCGGCGGCGGTGCTGTCGCTCGGCTTGTCGTCCTTGCCGCAGCCGGACGCGGTCAGCGCGACAACCGCGCAGGTGGCCAGCGCGGCGCCCCGCGTCAGACGGGATGTGGGCATGGGGTGGTCCTTTCTCCCCTGAGGTCCGTTGCGCACCTTAGCGTGCCGGCGGCGTCGCGTGTGAGAGCGGCCTCGACGATCGCTGGCCCCGTTGCGCACCGTGGTGACAGCCGCGCGTTCCGCTGCGCGGGTTGACGCGGCGGCATACTGTTCGGCACGTGACCGATCTGCCTCCGGAGACCATCGAGGATGCCGCCGCGGTGCTGCGTTCGGCGCTCGTCGGCGACAGCGACGCCGTGGCCGGAGCGTTCGACGCCGTCCTCGACCGGTCCGGCGTCGTGGGTGCGTACGACGTCGCCTGGTATCTGGCTGCCGCGATGATGCCAGACGACGTACCGAACGGGTCCTGGACCCTGGATTTTCCCGACATCGAGCAGGCCCGGTACGACGCCCGCTGGGTCGCCCGGTTCGTCAGCGCCTACGCGAACGCGGACGTGCCCACGGCGGAGGCCCTGTTCGGAGCGGCGCTCGCCGACGGCCAACTGCCGGACTGCCTGCTGACCCTGGCCGGATCCGTCGGGGCCACGCTGCGCCACCGGCGTTGACCGGCGCTGGTGCGTCCGCCCCGGGCCTGCCGTCCCGTGCGGGCCGCCGTCGGTGACGGCCCGCCGCGGGTGACTCAGTACGCGGTGTACGAGATCAGCGGGTCGTACTGGAAGAAGTTGTTCTCGAACCGGACCCGGAAGTGGACGCCGTCGCGGACGTTGCTGGCCACGACGTGCCAGCTCGACTTGGCCGGCAGGTACGTCCAGTAGTTGCAGCTGTTGGTCTTGTCCACGAAGACGACGCAGGCGTTCGTGCTGAACACGCTGTCGTTGCGGACGTTGATGTCGGCGCATCGGGTCGAGGTGGTGAAGGTGCCCACCTCGCCGCCCCAACCGCCCTGCTGAAACACCCGCTGTACGGCGCCCGAGTAGCACGAGGTGAGGGTCGACGCGGCCAGGTTCGGGCCGTCCGGAGTCGTGGCGGGCGGAACGGATCCGGTCGGCGCGGCCTGCGCCGGGCTGGGAACCAGGGCGGCCGTCGCCAGTAGGGGGAGTGTCGCGCCGAGCAGCAGTCGAGCGGGTTTCGCGGACATGGGAGCCTCCGGGCTGGGGGAAGATCGTTCCGGATAGGGCCGAAGCATCGATGATCGTACCTATCAAACGATCTCTGGTCACCCCCAGCCACCGGATGGTGACGCTGTCGGAGGGCTCTGGTAACTGTTGGTCCATGTCCGACGCGATCCTCGACAAGGTCCGCAAGCTGCTAGCCAAGGCCGAAGATCCCGGTTGCACGCCGGACGAGGCCGAGGCGTTCATGGCGAAGGCCACCGAGCTGATCGCGCGGTACGGGGTCGACCGGGCACTGTTGGCGGTCCGGGACCCGGGCAGCGACCCCGTCGGCGACCGGGTCCTGGAGGTGCTGCCGCCGTACGCGCTGGACAAGGCGGGACTGCTCGCCGGGGTGGGCGGTGCGCTGCGCTGCCGCGCCGTGCGCCGTCGCTCGGGCGCCGCCCGGTTCACCATGCACCTGTTCGGGTTCACCAGCGATCTGGACCGGGTGGAACTGCTCTTCACCTCGCTGCTCGTGCAGGCCGCGCACGGCCTCGCCGGCACACCGGTGCCGGTCGGTGAACACCCCGCGGCGTTCCGGCGGTCCTGGCTGGCCGGCTTCACCGCCGCCGTGTCGTACCGGCTGCGCGAGGCCGAGACGACCGCCGCGGCCGGCTCCGGCGAGCCGTCGATGGCCCTGGTCCTGGCCGACCGGGACGGTCGGGTGGAGCGCCGGCTGGTCGAGGCGTACCCCCGGACGGCCACCGCCAGCGCCCGACGGCTGGCCGGCGGCGGTCATCGGCTCGGTCTGGCCGCCGGCCAGCGGGCGGATCTCGGCGACCCCCGGCTGACCGGCCGGGGAGCCCGCCACGGACTGCCCGGCTGACCCGATCGGATCGCCGGCGGCCAGCTGTCCACCCGGCCGCACCAAACCCGGATGGCGGCCCTCCGCCCGGCGGCGGGCCTCAGGCGGTCCGGCGGCCCTCCGCCTGGCGGCGGGTCTCAGGCGGTCCGGGAGAGCATGTCGGCGTACCGGCCGAGTAGTTCCTGCCAGCCGTCCGTCAGCGCCTGAAGGTATCCGGTGGCGTCGCCGCCGTGTCGGTCGAAGGCGCGGTGCTCGACCTCCACGATCGTCCGGGAGTCACCATCGGCGGTGAACCGCACCTCGACCTCGGTGGCCCGGTCGGGATCCGGGACCGGCGCCCGGTCCGGCCCGATCTGCCAGGTGAACACCAGCCAGTGTGGCGGATCCCAGACCACCACCCGACCCCAGTCGGAGCGGAAGCCGTGCGGGCCGATCTCGTAGAGCATGCCGTCGGGCCGGGGTTCGATGCCGATGGCAGCCAGGGCGGCGGGCCCGGACCAGGTGTATTCCTTGACCCACCACTCAGCGAGTCGTTCGGTGAACGCCTCGAAGGCCACCGCCGCCGGGACCGGAACCTCGACCGTGCCGTGCAGGGAGAAGTCAGCGACGTCTGGCTCGACCGCCGGGGAGTTGATGGCGCCGTGTCCCATAGGGCCGGACCATACCGGGTGCGCTCCCATGACACAGCTTCGCAATCATTCCGGAACGACAACGGGGGACAATCGTCCCGACTGGCGGAACGGCTGGGATTCCCGGCCGCTGTCCCCGGCTGTCCGGCCGGTTCGGTCGGGGCCGGGGGGGGGGGGGGGGGGGGGGGGGGGGGGGGGGGGGGGGGGGGGGGGGGGGGGGGGGGGGGAGGAGGGAAAAGGGACGAAGCAGGAAACGAGGAAACGGGAAGGAGGGGATACAGCTTGCCGTCCCAAATCAACCACGAAAGCAAGG
>NZ_JBTIXF010000108.1:0-10651 GCF_055793945.1 Plantactinospora sp. A48
CGTGCCCGAGAAACCGCGGCAGGCGCGGACTCCCAGGAGTTCCGATGGATCCGGACGGCGCGCCGCTCTCAGCTCAACGCGACGGCGCCGCGACGCTCTCCCGGCGGACCAGGGTCGGCGCGACGGTGTGGCGCAGCGGACCGCCGACGCCGGAGTCGATCTGGGCCAGCAGGAGGTTGAGGCTGGCCCGTGCCACCGCGTCGAAGTCCGGTCGGATGGTGGTCAGCGGCGGAAGGAAGAACGCGGCCTCCGGCACGTCGTCGAAGCCGACCAGGCTGATCTCCTCCGGCACCCGCCGGCCGTACTCGTGCAGTGCGCGCAGGACGCCGAGCGCGAGATGGTCGTTGGCGGTGAACACCGCGGTGACCTCCGGCATCCGGGCCAGCACCTGCCCGCACCGGTAGCCGGAGGCGGCCGACCAGTCGGCCGGCATCAGCGGCGGCAGGTCCGCCCCGGCGGCCAGCAACGCCTCCCGCCACCCCTCGATCCGGCCCGCACTGTCGAACCAGTCGGACGGGCCGGAGACGTGCCAGACGGTACGGTGACCGGCGTCGAGCAGATGCCGGGTGGCTTCCCTGGCCCCGCTCACCTGGTCGACCGTCACCAGCGGCATCGGCTGACACGGGTCCCCGTCGACGGTCACCAACGGAACGTCGTTGGGCAGGCGTTCCAGCGCCTCGGTGGCCGACTCCACCGGTGCGATCACGATGATGCCCGCGACCCGGTGCGCCAGGTGCCGCTCGACAACCTCGGAGATCGAACGATGGTCCAGGTTTCGCACGCTGCCGACGCTGACGGCGAAACCCTCCTCGGCGGCCGTCTGTTCCAGGGCGGCGAGCAGGGAGGCCGGACCGTAGAGGGTGGTGTTCTGGGCGACGACACCGATCACCTGGGACCGGCCGGTGACCAGCGTCCGGGCCGCGCGGTTGGGCCGGTAGCCGAGTTCGGCGATGGCCGCCTGGACCCGCAGCCGGGTCTGCTCGCGGACGTTGGGATGCCCGTTGAGCACCCGGGAAACCGTCTGATGGGAGACTCCGGCGAGGCGCGCCACGTCGGTCATCGCAGGACCGCGCACGGTCATGTCACTCCCCCCGCCTGGCAGTCGGTCGCCGCGGCCCGTCAACGACGACTGGAGCGGCCTGGGTTACCCGATGACCTCTCGCGGTGCCCACTCCGGTGTTCCGGGTCGGTAACGCCAGATCTCCAACAGTGTACGCCAGGTACGATGACCCGCCGAGAGTAGGTTTAGATCTGCCAAAGTTCGATTTCCGCGACACAACGGATTGACGGCCACCGCTGGGTTTCGGGACGGGGTCAACCCATGAGGCGGTCATCCCGATCAGTTTGGTAATGATTCTTCACCTCCAGACCCGCCCCCGACCGGCCGGCCGGCCCGGACGAGCATCTCAAGAAATTGACGTTGGCCTTTGGGTCCTTTCGAATCGATTCGCTGGCGATCAGAACCGCCCCGGGATCCGGCGGACCGGCCGGGGGGCACCGGACGGATCCGGCCGGAGGGGGCACCGGACCGGGCGCGAGCGGCGGTATGCCGCCGGCGCCGGCTCGATCCGGTGCCGCCCGTTCCGACGAACACCGACCGGCGGGGTCAGAAGCCCCGGGCGAGCCGGTAGTACGCCTGGTTCCACCGGATCTCGTCGGCGAACCGGCGGGTCCGGGTGTCGGCGTCGATGACGACCAGCTCGGTCCGGGCCATGTCGGCGAGATCGCGCAGTTCCTCCACACCGACCGCCTGGGACAGCACCGTGTGGTGCGGCGCGCCCGCGATGATCCACGACTCCGCCGACGTCGGCAGATCGGGGCGGGGCCGCCAGACGGCCCGAGCCACCGGGAGGCTCCGCAACGGCTGCGGCGGCGGCACCACGTCGATCTCGTTGGCCACGAGCCGGAACCGCTCCCCCATGTCCGCCAGGCCGAGCACCACCGCCGCGCCGGGCTGGGCGTCGAAGACCAGCCGGACCGGGTCCTCCCGCCCGCCGATGCTGAGCGGATGGATCTCCACGTTCGGCACGTCGGCGGCGATCGTGGGACACACCTCCAGCATGTGCGCACCGAGGACCAGTTCCCGACCGGGGGTGAGGTCGTAGGTGTAGTCCTCCATGAACGACGTGCCACCCGGGACACCGACGGCCATCGCCTTGAGGGTCCGGACCAGGACGGAGGTCTTCCAGTCACCCTCGCCACCGAACCCGTACCCGTCGGCCATCAGCCGCTGCACGGCGATACCCGGCAGCTGGCGGAGGCCGCCGAGGTCCTCGAAGTTGGTGGTGAACGCCTTGAACCCGCCCTCGTCCAGGAAGGACCGCAGGCCGATCTCCTGCCGTGCCGCGTAGCGCAGCGAGTCGTGCCGCTCCCCGCCGGAACGCAGTTGCGGGGCGAGCCGGTAGCTGTCGTCGTACTCCTTGACCAGGTCGTCGACCTGCGCGTCGGACACCTCGTTGACGGCCTTGACCAGATCGTTGACGCCGTAGGTGTTGACCGAGACGCCGAAGCGCAGCTCCGCCTCGACCTTGTCCCCCTCGGTCACCGCCACGTCGCGCATGTTGTCGCCGAACCGGGCCAACCGCAGCGACCGCATGGCCGACCAGCCGAGGGCGGCCCGGGTCCAGGCACCGACCCGGGCCACGACCCGGGGGTCGCTGACGTGCCCCGCGACGGTCTTGCGGGCCACCCCGAGGCGGGTCTGGATGAACCCGAACTCCCGGTCGCCGTGGGCGGCCTGGTTCAGGTTCATGAAGTCCATGTCGATCTCGTCCCAGGGCAGCAGGACGTTCGCCTGGGTGTGCAGGTGCAGCAGCGGAGTCTGCAGCGCGTCCAGCCCACCGATCCACATCTTCGCGGGTGAGAAGGTGTGCATCCAGGCGATCACCCCGACCGCGCCCTGCGCGGCGGCCTCCCGGCAGACCCGCAGGATGTCGGCGCTGGTGGTCAGGACCGGTTTCCAGACGACCCGGGCGGGGATGTCCGGCGACTCGTCGAGCACCGTCGCGATCTGCCGGGACTGGTCGGCCACCTGGCGAAGGGTGTCCTCGCCGTACATGGCCTGGCTTCCGGTGAGAAACCAGACCTCGGGGTCAGGGTGCGTTGCCATGGAGTTGCCTTCCGCGAGTTGATCGGTCACTTGTAGCGGATGCCGATGAGGCGCTGGAGCAGGATGAAGGCGAAGAGCAGCCCTCCAATCACGATCTTGGTCCACCAGGAGTTCAGGCTGCCGTCGAAGGTGATGAGGGTCTGGATCACACCCAGGACCAGCACGCCGAGCACAGTGCCGAAGATGTATCCCGAGCCGCCGGTCAGCACCGTGCCGCCGATCACGACGGCCGCGATCACGTCGAGTTCCATTCCGATGGCGATGAGCGGTGCGCCCGAGAGGGTGTAGAAGGACAGCAGGATCCCGCCGATGGCCGAGCACAGCCCGCTGATGGTGTAGACGGCGATCCGGGTCCGCGCCACCGGTAGACCCATCAGCAGCGCCGACTGCCCGCTGCCGCCGATCGCGTACACGTTGCGGCCGAGCCGGGTGTAGGCCAGCACGTACGCGGCGACGAGCACCACGGCGAACGCGATGAGCACGCTGATCGACACGAAGTTGCCGCGCGGGTCCCCGATCCGCTTCTGCGACATGGTCGTCCAGAATCCGTCGGTGATCGGGATGGACGCCCCGCTGATGAACGTGCACATGCCCCGGGCGAAGAACATCCCGGCGAGGGTGACGATGAACGGTTGGATCTCGAAGAACTGGATCACGCAGCCCATCAGCAGTCCGATGGTCGGTCCGATGAGCAGCGCGATGACCAGCACCAGACCCGCGGGTGTCCCGTGGTGCAGCAACGACGCCGACACCATCGCCGTCATCGCGACGACCGAGCCGACCGACAGGTCGATCCCGCCGGTCAGGATCACGAACGTCATCCCGACGGCGACGACGAGCAGGAACCCGTTGTCGATGAAGACGTTGAAGATCACCTGGACGTTGGAGAAGGCTCGGTACTGGGAGACGCCGATGCCGTACAGCACGAGCAGCAACGCCAGGGTGGTCAGCACCGGCACGTGCCGGCGGGGCAGCCGGACCCAGCTGCGGGCGGCGGTGAGTGCTGCGGCGGTCATGCCGGTACCTGTTCCTTTCGTTCGTCCGCCACCGGGGTGGGGGGTGCGGGGCGGGGCCGTCGGCGGGCGAACTTGGCCCGGAAGGCGGGCGCCTGGATGAGGCAGACGGCGATCACGACGAGCGCCTTGAACAACAGGGCCGTCTGCGGCGAGATGTTCATCGCGTACACCGTGGTGGTCAGGGTCTGGATGATCAGCGCCCCGAGGATGGTGCCGCCGAGGGAGAACCGGCCACCGGCCAGCGAGGTGCCGCCGATGACCACCGCGAGAATCGCGTCCAGCTCCACCCACAGACCGGCGGAGTTGCCGTCGGCGCTGGCGACGTTCGCGGTCATCATGAAGCCGGCGATCGCGGCGCAGGCCGCGCTGATCACGTAGACCAGGAAGGTGATGCGACCGGACCGGATGCCGGCCAGCCGGCTCGCCTGGGCGTTGCCGCCGACGGACTCGATGATCATGCCAAGGGCCGTCCGCCGGGTCACCGCCGCGACCAGCAGGGCGGCCCCGAGCGCGATGAAGATCGCGAGCGGCAGGGTCAGCAGGTGGCCCACCCCGATCGCCTTGTACGGGGCGGAGTTGATCGTGATGATCTGGCCCTCGGTGATCAGCTGGGCGATGCCCCGGCCGGCCACCATGAGGATCAGCGTGGCGATGATCGGCTGGATCCCGATGACCGCGACCAGGATCCCGTTCCAGGCACCCAGTACCAGGGACAGGCCGAAGGCCAGCACCAGCGCGGTCAGCACGCCGGCCACGCCGTTCTGGTCCGGCTGCTTGCTGATGTAGAGGCAGGCGACCGCGCCGCTGATGGCGCAGACCGAACCCACCGACAGGTCGATGCCGCCGGTGGAGATCACCAGTGTCATCCCGAAGGCGACGAGGATCAGCGGGGCGCTGAGTCGGAGGATGTCGATCAGGCTGCCGTAAAGCTGCCCGTGGTTGAGCTGGATCGACAGGAACCCGGGACGGTAGATCGTGTTGGCGACGATCAGCGCCAGGAGCACGACGACCGGCCAGAACAGCCGGTGCGAGGTCAGTGCGGTGAAGCGACCGGTTCGGTCCGTCATGACAGCTCCCCGCCACCCTCGGACCCGCCGCGTCCGCCAGCCAACGGCTGCGCCGCGCCGCGTCCCATGATTCGCTCGCTGCGCTCGCTCATACCTGCGCCCTCTCGTCGTTCCCCGCCCCACCGGCGATCGTCTGCATGATCCGGTCGGCATCGACGGTGTCGTCATTGGTCAGCTGGGTGACCATCTCGCGGTCCCGCATGACCGCGATCCGGTGGCTCAACCGGAGCACCTCGTCCAGCTCGGCCGAGATGAACAGCACCGCCATCCCGCCGTCGGAGAGCTGGACGACCAGCTTCTGGATCTCGGTCTTGGCTCCGATGTCGATGCCGCGGGTGGGCTCGTCGAGGATCAGCAGTCGCGGCTCGGTGATGAGCCAGCGCGCCAGCAGCACCTTCTGCTGGTTGCCACCCGACAGGTTGCCCACCGGCATGTCCGGGTTCGCCGGACGGATGCTCAACGCCTTGATGAACCGCTCGGCCAGCTCGTCCTGGCGGCGCCGGCTGATCGGCCGCAGCCAACCGCGGGCCGCCTGCATCGCGAGGATGATGTTCTCCCGTACGGTCAGCTCGGGGACGATGCCCTCCGAACGACGGTTCTCGGAGCAGAACCCGATCCCCCGGTCGATGGCGGCGACCGGGTTGCGCAGCGGGACGGGACTGCCGCCGATGGACACCTTCCCGTGGTCCGCGCGGTCCGCGCCGAACAGCAACCTGGCCACCTCGGTACGGCCCGAGCCGAGCAGGCCGGCGAGGCCGACGACCTCGCCGGAATGGATGGTCAGGTCGAACGGGGCCACCGAGCCCTTGCGGCCGAGCCCCTGCGCCGCGACGAACGGGGTGCTGCCGGCCAGGGCGGCGGTGTCGCGCGCGTGCTGCTCGTCGAGCTGCTCCAGCACGTCCAGCTCCTTGCCGATCATCTTCTCGACCAGGCTGAGCTGTGGCAGTTCGCTGGTCGGGTACTCGCCCACCAGCCGCCCGTTGCGCAGCACCGTGATCCGGTCGGCGATGGCGTAGACCTGATCCAGGAAGTGCGTGACGAACAGGATCGCGATGCCCTCGTCGCGCAGCTGCCGCATGATGCGGAACAGTTGTGCCACCTCGCCGGCGTCGAGGCTCGAGGTGGGCTCGTCCAGGACCAGCACACTGGCCTGGATGTCGATGGCGCGAGCGATCGCGACCATCTGCTGGATGGCCAACGAACACCTGCCCAACGGCGCGTTGACGTCGATGTCGAGGTCCAGCCGGGCCAGCAGGGCACGGGCCCGCCGCCGCATCTCGCCCCAGCGCACCGCGCCGAACCGACGCGGTTCCCGGCCGATGAAGATGTTCTCCGCGACCGAGAGGTTCGCGCAGAGGTTGACCTCCTGGTAGACGGTGCTCACCCCGGCCGCCGACGCCTCCATCGGACCGCTGAACGAGACCTGTTCGCCACGCAGCGTGATGGTGCCGCTGTCGATGCCGTACACGCCGGTCAGCACCTTGATCAGGGTGGACTTGCCGGCGCCGTTCTCGCCCATCAGGGCGTGTACCTCGCCGGGCAGCAGTCGCAGATCGACGTCCTGGAGTGCCCGCACCCCGGGGAACGACTTGCTGATTCCCGTCATCGTCAGGACTGGATGGCTTTGCGTCATCCCACCAGACCTTTCCTCAGTTTCGTCCGTCGGGCGGCACGCGACCGTCCCGATCAACCGGTGCCCGGCCTCGGCGGGTGACCGCGGCGGCTTGGCCGTCCGGGCCGGGCGTCGGCGTGGGGTGGGGCGGGGAGTTACGGATGGGGGCCGCCGCGTTCCGCGGCGACCCCCAGCACCTGTCAGTACTTGCGGTTCGGCAGTTCCGTCTTCGCCTTGTCCTGGGTGAAGGTGGTCTCGATCGTCTCGATCCGCGCCGGAACCTCCTCGCCGGCGTGCACCTTCTTGACCAGCTCCATCAGCTGTGGCCCGAGCAGCGGGTTGCACTCGGCGATGTAGTTGAACTTGCCGTCCGCGAGGGCCTGCATGCCGTCGTGGACCGCGTCGATCGTGATGATCTTGATGTCCTTGCCGGGAACCTTACCGGCGGCCGTGATCGCCTCAAGCGCACCCAGACCCATGTCGTCGTTCTGCGCGAACAGCACGTCGATCTTCGGGTTGGCCTTGAGGAACTGCTCCATGACCTGCTTGCCGTCCGCGCGCTTGAAGTCACCCGACTGGGAGGCGATGATCTTCAGCTTGGGGTTGGCGGCGATGGCCTCCGCGAAACCCTTGGTGCGGTCGTTGGCCGGAGCGGAACCGGTGGTGCCCTCCAGCTGGACGATGTTCACCTGGCCGGTGGCGTCCTTGGTGTTCTCCACCAGCCAGTCGCCCGCCGCCTTGCCCTCCTTGACGAAGTCCGAGCCGAGGAAGGTCTTGTAGAGGGTCTTGTCCTGCGAGTCGACCGCGCGGTCGGTCAGGACCACCGGGATACCGGCGTCCTTGGCCTCCTTGAGCACGGTGTCCCAACCCGACTCCACCACCGGCGAGAAGGCGATCACGTCGACCTTCTGCTGGATGAAGTTGCGGATCGCCTTGATCTGGTTCTCCTGCTTCTGCTGCGCGTCGTCGAACTTGAGGTCGATGCCGGCGGCGGCCGCGGCCTCCTTGATCGAGGTCGTGTTCGCGGTGCGCCAGCCACTCTCGGCACCAACCTGGGAGAAGCCCAGGGTGATCTTGCCGTCGTCCTTTGCTCCACCGCCACCGGTGTCGCTGTTGCCGCACGCGGCCATGCCGCCAGCGAGCAGGGCGGCGGCGGCAAGCGTCGCGACGGTGCGTCGCGACGCCGAAAACTCTCGGAGATTTCTCACGGGTACTCCTCGGGGGTGTTGGACTTTTCCGATCCGCACGCCGGGTGCCCGGATTCGCGACGCACGGCGATGGTGGTGCGATTCGTGTCGGGGTGGTGCGCCACGGACCGTCACGCGGCCCGGGGACTGTGGGCGGCCCGTCAGGAACTCGCCGTGGAGGCGGGGCGCTGGCCGTAGACGTTCTGGTAGCGGTCGTAGAGGGCGTCGATGTCGGCGGGTGCGATCGGCACCGGCTGGCCGAGCGTGCGGGCCAGGTACGCGGTCCGGGCCACGTCCTCGCACATCACCGCCGCCTTCACCGCCGCGCGGGCGTTCCGGCCGATGGTGAAGACGCCGTGGTTGCGCATGAGCACGGCGGGCGAGCGGTGCCCGGTCAGGGTCGAGACGATGCCCTTGCCGATGTCGTCGCCACCGATCAGCGCGAAGGGTCCGATCGGGATCTCCCCGCCGAACTCGTCGGCCTGCGCGGTCAGGTGACACGGGATCGCCTCACCGCAGGCCGCCCAGGCGGTGGCGTAGGAGCTGTGCGTGTGGACGACCCCGCCGACCTCCGGCATGGCCCGGTACACGTAGGCGTGTGCGGCGGTGTCGCTGGAGGGCGAATGCTCCCCCGCCACGACCACGCCGTCCAGGTCGCAGACGACCATGGTGTCCGCCGAGAGGTCGTCGTAGTCGACCCCGCTCGGTTTGATGACCATGAGATCCCGCCCGGGTACCCGGGCGGAGACGTTGCCCGAGGTCCAGGCGACCAGACCGTACCGGGTCAGTGCGGAGTGCAGTCCTGCGACGGACTCCCGCAACCGCCAGATCTCGTCATCCGACCGGACGTTCATCCGACAACCTCCAGAGGGGCGTTGTCCTGCGCCGCGGCCTGATCGGCGGCGGCGTTGCGAATGGCACGCAGCCGGAGCATGACGTCGTTGCCGCCCCGACCGAAGTGGTCGTGCAGGGTCCGGTACTCCGCGTAGAGGGCGTCGTACGCGCGGGCCCGCTCGGGATCCGGGTGGTACACGTCCCGCTCCACCCGGCCCATCGCCTGCGACGCCTGGTAGATGTCCGGATAGGCCCCGGCGGCCACCGCGGCGTGGATCGCCGAGCCCAGCGCCGGGCCCTGCGCCGAGCCGATGATGCTCAACGGCCGGTTCGTCACGTCGGCGTAGATCTGCATCAGCAGCCGGTTGGCGGTGAGACCGCCCGCGATGACCAGTTCGGTGATCGGCACTCCCGACTCGACGAACGCCTCGATGATCATGCGCGTCCCGTACGCCGTCGACTCCAGCAGCGCCCGGTACACGTCCTGCGGGCGGGTCGCCAGGGTCATCCCCACGATCAGGCCGCTGAGGTCGTGGTTGACCAGCAACGAACGGTTGCCGTTCCACCAGTCCAGGGCGATCAGCCCGTGCGCCCCGACCGGTTGGGCCGCGGCCAGCTCCGACAGCCGCTGGTGCGACGCGAGGTCCGCCGGGGCCGAGTGCTCGACGAACCAACCGAAGATGTCACCGACGCCGCTCTGGCCGGCCTCGTAACCCCAGGCGCCGGCACTGAGGCCGCCCTCGACCACCCCACACATGCCGGGCACCTCGACCAGGTCGGGGCCGTTGACCACGTGGCAGGTCGAGGTACCCATGATCGCGACGAGGTGGCCGGGTACCAGCGCCTGGGCGGACGCGGCGGTGACGTGGGCGTCGACGTTGCCGACCGCCACCGCGATCCCCTCCGGCAGCCCGGTCCAGGCCGCGGCCTCGGCGGTCAGCGAGCCGACCCGATCCCCCAGCGCCATCAGCGGGCCGTCCAGCTTCGCGACGAAGTCGGTGAAGTCCGGGTTCAACGCCGCCAGGAACTCCGGCGACGGGTACCGGCCGTCCTGCCGGATGCCCTTGTAGCCGGCCGTGCAGATGTTGCGGCTCTCCACCCCGCACAGCTGCCAGACGATCCAGTCGGCGGCCTCGATGAACCGCTCGGCCCGCCGGTAGACCTCCGGGTCCTCCTCGAGCAGTTGCAGTCCCTTGGCGAACTGCCACTCGGCCGAGATCTTGCCGCCGTACCGGCCGATCCAGGGCTCGCCCCGGTCGTGGGCCAGCGCGTTGATCCGGTCGGCGTGCGACTGGGCGGCGTGGTGTTTCCACAGCTTCACCCAGGCGTGCGGTCTGGAGCGCAGGTCCGGCACCTCGCACAGCGGGGTGCCGTCGGCGAGCGTCGGCAGCACCGTGCACGCGGTGAAGTCGGTGGCGATGCCGATGACCCGCGACGGATCCACCCCGGCGTCGGCCACCGCCGCCGGAACGGCGTAGCGCAGCACGTCGCGATAGTCCTCGGGATCCTGCAACGCCCAGTCCGAGGGCAGCGGCCCACCTCCCGAAGGAAGAGTGGACTCGATGACCCCGTGGGCGTACTCGTACACCGCGGTGCCCAACTCGGCACCGTCACCGACCCGCACCACCAGAGCCCGCCCCGACAGGGTGCCGTAGTCGACACCGATGACGTACCGCTCGTCCGGCCCGTCCAGATCGCTCATCTTCACCTCCGCGCCATTGACCACCCAACAGTGTTAGCGCTCACATAGAAGAGGTCAAGATATCCACCGGCAACAGGTACGTAACGGAGGTCGGACCCGGATGGGACGGCCGTCCGGGCGAGGA
>NZ_JBTIXF010000109.1:0-9938 GCF_055793945.1 Plantactinospora sp. A48
ACCGAGGGCCCGGTCCTCGGGGTGTTGTCCCCGGGGGCCGGGCCCTTGGTGGTGGTTTGTCAGCCGATGGTGCAGGAGTTGCCGTTGAGGGTGAAGGCGGTCGGGGCGGCCGCGTTACCGGTGTGGTTGGCCTGGAAGCCGAAGGACACCGAGCCGCCCGGTGGGATGGAGCCGTTGTAGCTGACGTTGCGGGCGGTGACCTGTCCGCTGGTCGGGCTGTAGGTGGCGTTCCATCCGCTGGTGATGCTCTGCCCGCCGGGCAGGGTGAAGGCCACGGACCAGCCGTCGATGGCGGCGGTTCCGGTGTTGGTGACCGTGATGTTCTCGGTCAGTCCGGAGTTCCAGGCGTTCACCGCGTCCGAGACCCGGCAACCACCCGGGACCGGCGGCTCCGACGTCGGCGGAGTGCTCGTGGGCGGAGCCGAGGTCGGCGGCGCGGAGGTCGGCGGAGCCGAGGTCGGCGGGGCCGAGGTGGGTGGTGCGGAGGTCGGCGGGGCCGAGGTCGGCGGGGCCGAGGTGGGTGGCGTGTTGTTGTCCAGACCCAGGAACGAGATGGCATACGCGAGTTGCCCGGTCATCGGCAACTGATGCCCGACACCCGAAATGCTGACCCCCTCCACGGTGGCCTGGGTTCCGGTGTTCCCGTACCGGGTCCGGGTCCACGACGACTGCGGATGATCAGTGAACGCCGGGGTCTGACCCAACCCGTTCAGGTTCGTCCACTGCTTGATCTCCTCCCCGAAGTTCGGATACGCCAACGTGGTGTCCGTCGTACCGTGCCACAACTGCATCCGCGGATACCTACCCGTGTAACCCGGATACATCGCACGCGCCACATCACCCCACTGCTGCGGAGTCTTGATCACATTCCCACCCGAACACTGACTGTTCCACGTCGACCCATCAGTCGTCGCGAAACACCCCGCCGGCACACCCGAGAACGCCGAACCCGCCGCAAACACATCCGGATACTCCGCCGCCAGCACATTGGTCATCATCGCCCCAGACGAAAACCCACTGACCACGATCCGACCCGGATCCACGTTGTACCGCTGCCGCGCATAACTGACCATCGACATGATGCCAGTGGAATCACCACCACCATCCCGCCTCAACGCCTTCGCCGTCGACACATCAAAACAGGCCCCGGTACCCCCCTTCGTCTCCGGAACCACAATGACATAACCGTACCGATCCGCCGCCGTCGCATAATCATGACCATTACCGTAGAAAATGCCCGACGCCGTACCACTGCAGTAATGCACCAACACCAGCAACGCCGGCCGCACCGCCACCCGATCCGGAACATAGATGTACATGTTCAGACCCGTCGGGTTGTTACCGAAACTCGTGACCTTGGTCAACGAGGCAGCCGCCGCCGGCCGCGCCAGGAACAACACAGCACTGGCAGCCAGCGGCAACAGCGCCACCGCCAACACCGCCCGCAGAAAACGTCTCATCGCCTGTCCTCTCCGTACTTCTGGTCATCGGCCCTCGTCGAGGGTCGATCCGGGCCGGCCCGGTCGGCCCGGTCTGCTCCGATCGCGCCCGGCCCGGCGGGGCGGTCCACTCGGTCGACCCGGACGTTCAGGAGCGCGTCCACTTCTGGTTGGTCTGACCGTTACAGGTCCACAGCTGGGTCGTGGCGCCGTTGGCGGTGGACGCCCCGCTGACATCCAGGCAGAGTCCGGACTGGACTCCGGTGATCGTGCCGTCGGAGTTCAGCCGCCACTGCTGGTTGGCGCCGCCGTTGCAGTCCCAGATCTCGACCTTCGTACCCGAAGTCGTCTGGCTGCCATAGGCGTCCAGGCACTTACCCAGCACCTGTAGTTGGCTGCCCGAGGTGTACGTCCACCGCTGGTTGGCCTGGCCGTTGCAGTCCCAGATCTGCAACTGGGTGCCGTTCGTGGTGCTGTTGTTCGGGTCGTCAAGGCAGCGGTTCGAGCCGACGCCCCGCAAGACGGTGGTGTTGGTGGGTGGGGCCGAGGTGGGTGGGGCCGAGGTGGGTGGGGCCGAGGTGGGTGGTGCGGAGGTCGGCGGGGCCGAGGTCGGCGGGGCCGAGGTGGGTGGCGTGTTGTTGTCCAGACCCAGGAACGAGATGGCATACGCGAGTTGCCCGGTCATCGGCAACTGATGCCCGACACCCGAAATGCTGACCCCCTCCACGGTGGCCTGGGTTCCGGTGTTCCCGTACCGGGTCCGGGTCCACGACGACTGCGGATGATCAGTGAACGCCGGGGTCTGACCCAACCCGTTCAGGTTCGTCCACTGCTTGATCTCCTCCCCGAAGTTCGGATACGCCAACGTGGTGTCCGTCGTACCGTGCCACAACTGCATCCGCGGATACCTACCCGTGTAACCCGGATACATCGCACGCGCCACATCACCCCACTGCTGCGGAGTCTTGATCACATTCCCACCCGAACACTGACTGTTCCACGTCGACCCATCAGTCGTCGCGAAACACCCCGCCGGCACACCCGAGAACGCCGAACCCGCCGCAAACACATCCGGATACTCCGCCGCCAGCACATTGGTCATCATCGCCCCAGACGAAAACCCACTGACCACGATCCGACCCGGATCCACGTTGTACCGCTGCCGCGCATAACTGACCATCGACATGATGCCAGTGGAATCACCACCACCATCCCGCCTCAACGCCTTCGCCGTCGACACATCAAAACAGGCCCCGGTACCCCCCTTCGTCTCCGGAACCACAATGACATAACCGTACCGATCCGCCGCCGTCGCATAATCATGACCATTACCGTAGAAAATGCCCGACGCCGTACCACTGCAGTAATGCACCAACACCAGCAACGCCGGCCGCACCGCCACCCGATCCGGAACATAGATGTACATGTTCAGACCCGTCGGGTTGTTACCGAAACTCGTGACCTTGGTCAACGAGGCAGCCGCCGCCGGCCGCGCCAGGAACAACACAGCACTGGCAGCCAGCGGCAACAACGCCACCGCCAACACCGCCCGCAGAAAACGTCTCATCGGTGGCTCTCTTTCGATCCGGGGGCCCGCCGACGGCGGCCCGACCTCGCCGGTCGCCGCGCCGGGTCGCTCCCAGGCTGGTTGTTAGCGTTAACTTTCGGTGCTGACGTCCGGCCCGTCACCGGCCCCGATGGGCGACCGCCGGGACGTCGCGGCGCGGGCCTACGGGGCCGAGCGGGTGGCCGCCGTCGAGGGCGAGGCTGGTCGGTCCAGCGTTGGTGGCGCCGGACACGCTGGCCAGGAAGCCGAAGGTGGCGCCTCGACGCTCATGGCTCACTCCTCACAGCCGTGGCCGTGGCCGGGGGAGGTCGGCTGCCGCGCACGTCTCATCGGTGTTACATGAAGATGTCGACATCGATGTCGATGGTCTTTTCGCGGGACGGTACTCAGCGCCGTCGATGTAGTCAATCGCCTGGCCCGGTCGACCCACAATATCGAGGATTGTCGCTGTCATGCGCTAGGGTGGTGCGGGCGAGCGGTCGCCCGTCCCCCGCACATTTCCTGGAGGATCCGTGCCGAGTGACGACCACGGCATCGACCGACCTCGGCCGGTGACGCCGAGAACCGTACGCGCCGGTCGGCGGCTGCCCACGCGGCCCGGCCGGCTGACCGCGGCGCTCGCCGCGCTACTCGTCATGGTGTCGGCCGGCGCCCTCGCCATGGCACGGCCTGCCGCCGCGGCCTCGGGTCCGGCCCGCACGGCGGCTTCCGTGCCGACGACGGGACCGGCCCTGGCGGCGGCTGCCGCGATCACGACCCCGCCGATGGGCTGGGCGTCGTGGAACAGCTTCGCCGCCCAGATCAACTACACCGTCATCAGGAACCAGGTCGACGCGCTGGTGTCGTCCGGCATGAAGGACGCCGGGTACCAGTACATCAACATCGACGAGGGCTGGTGGCAGGGAACCCGCGACTCCGCCGGGAACATCACCGTCGACCTGAACGAGTGGCCCGGCGGCATGCAGGCCATCGCGGACTACATCCATAGCAAGGGCCTCAAGGCGGGCATCTACACGGATGCCGGGCGCAACGGGTGCGGATACTACTATCCGACGGGTCGCCCGGCGGCGCCGAACAGCGGCAGCGAGGGCCACTACGACCAGGACTTCCTGCAGTTCTCCCGGTGGGGGTTCGACTTCGTCAAGGTGGACTGGTGCGGTGGGAACGCCGAGGGGCTCAACTCGCGCACCGCGTACCAGGCGATCAGCGACGCGGTCGGCCGGGCCACCGCGCAGACCGGCCGACCGATGGTGCTGTCGGTCTGCAACTGGGGTGTCGCCAACCCGTGGGACTGGGCGCCGAGCATGTCGAACATGTGGCGCACCAGCGGTGACATCATCTACTTCGGGCAGTCCCCGGACATGAACCGCGTCCTGGCCAACTTCGACTCGGCGCAGCACCCGTCCGCGCAGAGCCCGGGACACTACAACGACCCGGACATGCTCATCGCCGGCATGCCCGGCTTCAGCGCGGCGCAGAACCGTACCCATTTCGGGCTCTGGGCCATCTCCGGCGCGCCCTTGCTGGCCGGCAACAAGCTAGACCAGATGAGTGCCGAGACCCGGGCGATCCTGACCAACCGTGAGGTGATCGCGGTCGACCAGGACGCGCTCGGCCGGCAGGGCGTCAAGGTGGCCGACAGCTCGGGCCTGCAGGTCTACAGCAAGGTCCTGACCGGAAGCGGACGTCGGGCCGTACTGCTGCTCAACCGCACCGGTGGGGCGGCGACCATCACCGCCCGCTGGTCGGACCTGGGGCTGACCGGCTCGGCCAGCGTCCGCAACCTGTGGACGGCGACCGACCTGGGCAGTTTCTCCACCGGCTACTCGACCAGCGTCCCGGCCCACGAGGCGGTGCTGCTCACCGTGACCGGCACCGACGGCAGCGACCCGGGCGACCCCCAGGCCAAGCGGATCGTTGGCGGGCAGTCCGGCCGGTGTGTCGAGGTGCCGAACTCGTCCACCACCAACGGCACCCAGGTGCAGCTGTGGGACTGTTCCGGCGGGAGCAACCAGTCCTGGACCGCGACCTCGGGCAAGCAGTTGCAGGTGTACGGCAACAAGTGCCTGGACGCGAACAACCGGGGCACCAGCAACGGCACCGCCGTGATCATCTGGGACTGCAACGGCCAGCCCAACCAGCAGTGGAACGTCAACTCCAACGGCACCATCACCGGCCAGCAGTCCGGCCTGTGCCTCGACGCGAACGGCGCCGGCACGGCCAACGGCACGAAGATGATCCTGTGGGCCTGCAACGGCGGCGCCAACCAGCAGTGGAGCCTGCGAAGCTGACCATCCGGACCCACTGCACCACCTGACGCCGGACAACCCAGGGGTTGATAATCTTCGATAGTTTCTTTTGTCGATTGATTAAGGGAGTCTCCGGTGGGCAGTCAACCGCGGCGCAAGCCGCGACCGGCCACGGCCATTGGCCTGGTCATTTCCCTGGTGGCGGCGGCCTCGGCCGTCGCCACCGCCACCAACGCGAACGCGGCCACCGAACTCACCCTGTCGGTGGCCGCGGCCACGGCCCGGCATGCGATCAGCCCGGATGTCTACGGGCTGAACGGGGCGGATCCGGCCTTCGCCGCCGAGATCGGGATGTCGGTGGCGCGTTGGGGCGGCAACGCGAGCAGTCGCTACAACTTCAAGAACCACACCTACAACACGGGCAGCGACTGGTATTTCGAGAACATCGTCGCGGGTCCGGACAAGACTCTCGAGGCGACGGTCAAGTCCAACCTCGACCGTGGCATCAAGCCGATCGTCGCGGTTCCGATGGCCGGGTGGGTGTCGAAGGACTCCCCCTCCGACCACCCGTTCAACTGCGGCTTCCCGGCGACACGATTTCCGGAGCAGGACAGTTTCGATCCCTGGGACGCCAACTGCGGCAACGGCAAGCACGGCGACGCCAACATCACCGGCGCCGTCCCCACGGACACCTCCGTGCCGGCCGACGAGTCGTTCGACGGCGAGATGGTGTCGCACCTGGTGAACCAGTTCGGCACGGCGGCCGAGGGCGGCGTGCCGATCTACGAACTCGACAACGAGCCCGTGCTGTGGAGTTCCACCCACCGGGACATCCACCCCGACGCGGTGTCGAACGACGAGCTGGGCGACAAGGGCACGGCGACCGCCGCCGCCATCAAGGCCGCCGACCCGAGCGCGAAGGTGCTCGGCCCGTCGGGCTGGGGCTACTGCGAATGGGTCGCCTCCGGAGTCGACGGGTGCGCGCCGGGCGCCGACGCGGCCGCGCACGGTGGGCTCAACCTCTCGCAGTGGTACCTCAAGAACATGAAGGACTACGGCGACGCCCACGGCGGGAAGCGCTACCTCGACTACTTCGACCAGCACTACTACCCGCAGATCAACAGCGGTACGGATCCCGACTCCAACGCCTGGCGGCTGCGGTCCACCCGGTCGCTGTGGGACCCGACGTACGTCGAGGAGTCGTGGATCGGTCCCAGCGGGGTCAACGCCCCGCCCCTGCAGTTCATCCGCCAGATGAAGTCGTGGGTGGCGCAGTACTACCCCGGGACGAAGACCGCCATCACCGAATACAACTGGGGCGCCCTGGACACCATCAACGGCGCGCTGACCGAGGCCGACGTCCTCGGCATCTTCGGACGGGAGGGTCTGGACCTCGCCACCATGTGGGGCGAGCCCAAGCCGACCGACCCGGCCGCCTACTCGTTCCGGATGTACCGCAACTACGACGGCGCCGGGGGCCGCTTCGGCGACGTGAGCGTGTCGGCCGCCAGCAGCGACCAGGACCAGCTTGCGGTGTACGCGGCGCAGCGCTCGTCCGACGACGCGCTGACGGTCATGGTGATCAACAAGACGGGCAACGAGCTGAGTGCACCGCTGTCGGTCGGTGGGTTCACCAGCACCGGCAAGGCGCAGCGGTTCAGCTACGGTCCCGCCGACCTCACCTCGATCGTGCGGGGCAGTGACCTGCAGGTGAACGGCGGCACGGTGGCCGGGACGTACCCGGCGAACTCCATCACCCTGCTGGTCCTGCCGAAGGGTGACCAGGAGCCGACCCAGACCCCCACCTCGGAGCCGACCCAGACCCCGACATCGGAGCCGACCCAGACCCCGACCTCGGAGCCGACGTCCGAACCGACGCCGACGCCGACGGTGTCGTCCTCGCCGACCGCCGGCCCGTCCGAGTCGACGCCGGCCGGTGGCTGCCGGGCGACCATGCATGTCGACAGCGACTGGTACACCGGGTTCGTCGGGACCGTGACCGTCACCAACACCGGCGGTTCGGCGACCCGCGACTGGCGGGTCGAGTGGACCTGGCCCGGCGATCAGCAGGTGACGAGTTCCTGGAACACCACGCTGACCCAGACCGGCACGACCGTGTCCGCCGGCAACGTCAGCTGGAACGGCTCGATCGCGGCGGGTGGCGTCACCACGTTCGGGTTCCTGGCGAGCAGCCACGGAGCGACACCGACGCTGAGCTGCACCAGCGGCTGACGACACCCGCGCGCCCGGATCCTGCGGGCCCGCGTGACCCACGGGAAAGGGCCCGTCCCCGGGATTGTCATCCGGGGACGGGCCCTTTCCCGGTGCCGGTCAGCCTGCGGCGCAGGCGGTGCCGTTGAGGGTGAAGCCGGTGGGCTTCGCGGTGTTGCCGGTGTGGTTGGCCTGGAAGCCGATGCTCACCGAGCCGCCGGCGGGGATGGAGCCGTTGTAGGAGACGTTGCGGGCGGTGACCTCACCGCTGGTCGGGCTGTAGGTGGCGTTCCAGCCGGAGACGACGCTCTGTCCGCCGGGCAGGGTGAACGTCAGCGACCAGCCGTTGAGCGCCGAGGTGCCGTTGTTGGTGATGGTCAGGTCCTCGGTCAGGCCCGTGTTCCAGGCGTTCACCGTGGCGGCGACCTGACAACCGCCGGTCGGCGGCGGAGTCGTGGGCGGCGCGGTGGTCGGCGGAGCCGTGGTCGGAGGCGCGGTCGTGGGCGGTGCGGTCGTCGGGGGCGCGGTGGTGGGCGGCGGAGCCGTCGTCGACCCGGCTCCGGGGCTGACCCGGAAGACCGCCGTGCCGTGCCCGGGAACGCTCGCCGAGATCGCACCGCTGGTCGGCAGGGTGCCGAGGGTCCAGGCGTCGACCAGGGTGAACGAGTTGCCGGTCAGACCGATCGCGGAGGCCGTCGTCGAGATGGTCGTCGTGGAGCTGCCCTGGTTCAACAGCGCCACCGCGACATCACCGTTGGCCAGCCGCTTGGCGAGCACCCGCCGGGTGCCGTCAAAGGAGATCTGGCTGGCCTGGAGGCCCAGGCTGTCCTGGTTGATGGCGATCAGGGGCTTGTTCTTCAGGATCGTCTGGGTGGCCGAGTCCATCGACCGGATGTCGTTGCCGGCGATCAGCGGCGAAGCCATCATGGCCCACATCGCGAAGTGCGAGCGCATCTCGGTGTCGGTCATCCCGCCCCGGCCGACCTCCATCATGTCCGGGTCGTTGAACGCGCCGGGCCGGGCGTACGACGCGAGCGGGACAGTGACATTGATGATGTTCTGGATGCCCATCGGGTAGCCGTTGGTCTGGCCGGTGTCCCACTTGTTGGTGATGTCCTCGGTGGTCCGCCAGATGTTGGCCACGTCGCCCCAGTTGCGCTGCGGGCCGGTCTTCGAGTGGATGCTGTTGGGATTGATGCTGTAGAGGATCGGCCGGCCGGTCGCGGCCAGCGCGTCCCGCATCTTCGCGAACGTGGCGACCTGGTCGTTGATGGTGCCGTTCGGCGAGCACCAGTCGTACTTCAGGTAGTCCACACCCCACGCGGCGAACTGCCGGGCGTCCTGCACCTCATGTCCCTGGCTTCCGGTCGCGCCCGGATAGCTGTTGAAGTACTGCGCGCAGGTCTTGTTCACCGGCACCTGGTAGATGCCGAACTTCAGTCCCTTGCTGTGCAGGTAGTCCCCGAGCGCCTTCATCCCGCTGGGGAACCGGCTCGGGTCACCCTGCAGGTTGCCGGACGAGTCCCGGTTCGGGTTGAACCAGCAGTCGTCGACCACCACGTACTGGTAGCCGAGATCGCGCATACCGCTGTTGACGATCGCGTCGGCCATGCCCCGGATCAGTGATTCGTTGATGTTGCAGCCGAAGGTGTTCCAACTGTTCCAGCCCATCGGCGGCGTGCGGCCGGTGCCGTTCTCCAATGCCTCTCCCGTGGTGGCGTGCAGGCCGACGGCTGCGCAGGTCGCCAGCAGCCCGGCGGTAATGCTCGCCGCCCACCGGCGGCGTGCGGTGGTTCGTCTCACGAGGTTCTCCCTTCGGCGGCGGTCCGCCGCAGGTACGGAGGGTCGGGGATATCGCAGTTGCCCCGTCCGGCCTCGGACGGGCCGGACGGGGCAGGATCCACTGCCGGATCTACTACCGGGCGAATTCGGTTATCGCCGGCTCCACTGCTGGTTGGCTCCGCCGTTGCAGGACCACAGGATCAGCTTCGTCCCGTTGGCCGTACCGGCACCGTTCGCGTCCAGGCACAGGCCGGACTGCTGGCCGGTGATCGAGCCGTTGGAGTTGAAATTCCACTGCTGGTTGGTGCCACCGTTACAGTCCCAGATGATCACCGTGGTGCCGTTGGTCGTGCCCTTGCCGTTCGCGTCCAGGCACTTGTTGCCGTACGCCTGCAACTGCTTGCCCGAGGTGTAGGTCCAGGACTGGCCGGCGGCGCCGTTGCAGTCCCACAACTGCACCTGGGTGCCGTTGGTGGTCGACGAGTTCGGCACCTCGACACACCGACCGGACTGCCCACCCACGATCTGCTGACCGGTTCCGGGCGGGGTGCTGGTGGGCGGCGTGCTGGTGGGCGGCGTGGTGGGTCCGCCGGCGTTGAGGGCGTTCAGGACACTGGTGTACGCCGGCTTCTTGTTCCCGTTGCTGTCGAACAACAACGGATTCTCCCCCGTACGCCACGAGTCACTGTC
>NZ_JBTIXF010000110.1:0-9831 GCF_055793945.1 Plantactinospora sp. A48
CGGATACCTCGCCGTCGCCGGCGAACTGGGCTGCACCAAGCCCGACCCGAGGATCTTCCAGGCGGCAAGCGACGCACTGGCCGTACCACCACAGCAGACCTGCTACGTGGACGACCAGGCCGAAATGGTCGTCGCCGCCACCAGGCTCGGCTACCACGGACTCGTGCTGAACCGCGACGGGCGGCCCCGGTGGCCGGACCTTCCCTACCTCACGACCCTGGACGAGATCCTGGACCTTGTCGGCAGCCGATGACCTTCGTGGTGCGGTCGGCGGCAGAGCGGTGCGTTTCTCAACGTGGGAAGGTGTTGAAAGAGTCACCCAACGCGAGCCCGGCCGTGCAGTCCCGTTCGCCCGGGGCGAGTTGGGTGTGTGACGGTCGCCAGAGTGTCACCTTCCCGGGGGCGGCGACACGAGCGACGACGCAGTCGTACCGACTGGCGCGCAGCGCCACCCCGACAACGCCGTCCTGAACGGCGAAATCCTGTTGGATGGCCGGGTCGAGTTCCAGTTCGGCCACCGCGGTGCGGACGGCGGCCTCGTTCGGCCCGACGGGGTTCAGCGCGTTGTGAAGACGTTCGTCGACGCCCTGCAGGGACGGGTCTCTGGGAACGGACATCGGCGCCCCCGTGGGGCAGTCGATGTCATCATCGTGACTGTCCTTCTCGGGCCCCAGCTGGAGGCGGAAGCAGATGGGCACGTCGGCCCGTTCGAGCACCACCTGATCGAAGCCGCGCGCCACACCGTGGCCCGTGACCTTCAGCGTCAGGGTCACGCCGGTCTGCCAGTGGGTCTGCCCGGTGGCCGAGAGGACCTGGACGTCGGGGTGCTGGCCGGCCGAATGCGCGTAGTCGCCCACCTTGTAGAGATGGTCACGCTCGAACCCGGCGAGCACATCGTCGACCTTCTCCGTCGCGTCGGACACCGCCGTGTGGTGGATCTGCCAGTCCGGCTGCCGGCGGACGTGCTTTTCGTACCGCCACGCCCCCGCCGCGAGGCCCAGCGCCACCACCGTCGCGCCGAGCCCGATCCACTTCTTTCTCCCCCGCATGAGCAGGATTATTTCGCAGACAGCACTTCGGCCAGACCCGGGACCAATCAATCGGCATCACCCGTCGTGGCTCCGGGACCGGAGTTGACGCGACGCAGGCCCGAGGTCTTGTGGAGGGCGGCCGCACGCGGACCGTCCGATCAGGGACTCACCAGCGGGCGGACGACACGCCAGGGCGCCGGCCGCACACGCACAGTAGAACCGGGAGGTCCATCGTCCGGCCGGCAGATCCGTACTCGGCGCCCGTCGTCCCGCTGATCATCTACGAGGCGTCCCGGCAGCGGGTCACCGCGATGCACACGGGGTCCTCGTACAGCCAGCGGGTCGCGCCGCAGCCCGGGCATCCAATTGAGCCGTCACCAACAGCCGCTACATCGCCAAGCCCACCCTCGCCCGGAGGATTTCTGGGAGGTAATCCAAACTTCATAGATGAATTCAAGACCATGGTCGAACTTCTGCTGGTCACGGCCTTGTGTTGGTGCCTCCAGCAGGATTCGAACCTGCGATGCCCGGTTTAGGAAGGCGACTGAGGCGGTCTTGGTCTCGTGGCCGCCACCTTCCTGGGCCGCTACTTACCGACTCCAAGGAGCAAGATCATTGCCTGCGCTCTGCATGACGCGCTGCGGACGCCCGGAGGCCGCCTGGGGCAAATCTCAGGCCAGTCCTTGACCTTGTCGCCGCCACCAGGCCGTGAACAGCGTAGTCAAGTTGGCCTTGATTTCTTCTGCGATGATCTCCCGACCCTCGCCCATGAGTGGTTTTACGGCGTGCTTGTAAACGTCTAGGTGCTGCTCAACCGAAGGGCAAGTGAATACGGTCAGCATCCGGAGGACGCGTAATGAGTCAGTGCCCAGGAGGGGGAAATGTGCTTCCAGCAGCTTTTCTAAGGCGACCCACACCTTGTCCACGACGATGTCGACGACCTTGTCGACGATCAACCGGGAAATAGTAGACACGAAGTGTTTCGACAGCGCATTCTTGACAAAGTTCTTAGCCGCGTCGGATAATAGATCGATGGTCTTGTTTATCTTCTCAATAAGCTGAACCAGCGCTATCAGCAGACCGCACCAGGCGTGATTGGCCAGGGTTTTCTTGATTTCTCTGGCTTTCGCTCCGTTCTCGACTAGCTTTTCGATGTCGGCCGAAATGTCATCCCAGGGCGCTTTCATGATTGCCTGGGCGAGAATCTTCATCTGGCCAAAGTCGGATGACATAGCCGTCGGATCGATGTTTTCAATATCGAGGGGCGGACCGTCGACAAATTTTGAGCGCGGTGTGGTGGTCGATAGGTAGTCGGTGAGATCCAAACGTGCAAGGTTTAGATAGGCTCGTCGGTTTCCGGCGTTGAGACGTAGCTCCCCGGAACGTCGGTCCCTTTGGATGTTTTTCTCGAATTCGCCTCGCCGCTCGTCGCGCTTCTCGCGTGTGTCGGCGGCCAACTCTGTCCACCCTTGCCAGCCGTGTAGCGAGCCACCGCAACCAGAACACTCGCAGCCAGGTTTCTGAGCATTGGCGCAGTTCGCCCTATGAGTGTTCCCAGCCATGCGCAGACCACCATCCGGCTCGTCATCGCTTTAGATCACTGATCAATGACGCTACGTGACCGCTCGATCGATGCCAACGCTTGCCTGCTTGCGAGTGGCGGCTCAACTTCTCGCATTTCGGTCACTTGCGGGCCGCCTTGACTGCTAGGAGCGCCCACGCCTAGGTCTTGCTCATGCAGCTGTCGGATTCCTGCTGGACTTGGTGGGCGCGATCTGTATCCAGCACTTCCACGTACTAGTTGATTTTACTAGTTGATTTTATTCGTAGATCAACCAAGTGGTCCACCAGTGGCGTGGCGCGGCCGCCATATGCTGGCACTGTCTTATCCTCCGTCGAACGAATTTTTAAGAGAATTCATTGCCCGGTTCGATGGGGAAATGAAGCAGGCCAACTTGAAGGAGTGCACGGAAAAGGGATTTGGTTGCGATTGACAATCTGATTCTTCGTCTCTGTCTACCCCGCTGCGGTGCCGTGTTCTGCGTACGTCGGACGTTGCTGTTGGCGGGCGTCAATGGCCGTACGGATGCGGCGGGCGAGGCGGGCTGGTACGTAGGGCTCAACTTCGTTTGCTGCGTGGAAGCGGCCTTCGGTGAGTTCGCCGTCTCGGAAGATGATGCGTTGTCGTTGGTTTTCGGTGAGGGTGCCGGCGTCGAAGATGAAGAGCAGTTTGTCGCCTTCGCCTTCGGCGGGTGCCCAGTCGACGACGAGGATCGGGCCAACGTCCACGGTGAGACCTAGCTCTTCGCGGATCTCCCGTATACAAGCGGCGCGGGGGGACTCACCCGGCTCTACGTAGCCGCCGGGGATGTCCCAGTGGTTTTTGTAGGTGGGCTTGACCAGTAGCACGCGGCCTTCGTCGTCGAAGAACAGGGCGCCTGCGGCCACGCGTGGGGTGGCCATGGGTGGCGTCTCGTGTGCCGTCACGGAGGCAGCGTAGACGGCCGTGGGTTTAGTCGAGCACCTTGAGGCGTCGGGCGAGTCCGACGAGTTGGGTGGAGGGCTTACCGCGTTGGCGGCGGATCCAGGTGAGGGCGAGTTGGCGGCTGAGGAAGTGGTGGCGTACCTGTTCGGGGGCCATTCGTTCGGCGTCGAGCAGGGCGGCTTGGGCTTCGTCGGTGCGGTTGTGGGCGCTGTAGGCGCGCGAGACTTCGAGGGCGTGCCGCACGTGACGTTCCATCGGCAGGCCGGTCGTGTCGACTCGGGGGCCGAGGTCAAGGGCGACTTGGAGATTGCCGAGTTCTGCGGCGGTGGCGACGTGGTGGATGGCGACGTTGGTGGGGCCGAACGCGGTCCAGACGTGGTTGGCATCGGCTCCCAGGCGGGTGGCTGCCTGCTCGGCTTCGCCTAGGAAGGCCCGGGTGGTGCCGTCGTCGTTGGCTCGGGCGGCGGCCATGGAGCCGGCGAGGAAGAGGGTGCCGTAGACCGACAGCAGGGCCGGAGTGGGCCGAGTGAGGTGAGGTTCAAGGTAGGCGGCGGCGTCCTGGGCGAGGCGTACGGCTTCGGCGTAGCGGCCCGTGGAGTGCAGGGCGTGGCTAACGGAGCGGAACAGACTGCCGGTGATGATCGGGTCGCCGATAGGTCGGACGGCGGCCAGGCCGCGGTCTGCGGCGATCCACGCGAGGTCGGCTTCGCCGAGTTTGGTGAGTTGGGTGGCGGCGAGCTGGTACGCCAGGCCAAAGAGTCGGCGGGCGTGCTCCTGGTCGTCACCGTCGTAGGCGTCGGCGGCGGCTTGGGCATGGTGCAGCAGGTCGGGGAGCCGTCCGGTGACGTAGCCGAATCTGGCGTCCTGGTAGGCATCCCATAGCTGGCTCACCTCGCGGCGCAGGTCGGCGACGTAGGCAGATAGGCAGCGGCCTTGCCGGGGAAAGGTGTGATGGCGCGGTAGTTCATCAGGGCCGCGCGTAGGGCGGGGACAGTGCTCGTGCCGCTGTCGGGAGTCCAGTCGAGCAATGAGGGCTCACCGAGCAGATCACCGAGGGAGACGTCCAGGGCATCGGCCAGCGACTTGATCACCGACAGCCGGTCCAGCTCGATCCGGTTGTTTTCGATTTTGCCGAGCCAGTCGGCGGTGCGACCGACCAGACCGGCGAGGACTTCCTGGGAGAGGCCGCGTCGCCTGCGGTACCAAGCGACCCGTTCGCCAATGGTCAATGTGTTGTCCCCGCCCCGCATGTGCTCATTACCTCCCGACAGTCGTGACGACCCCGGAACTATTTTCCGGGTTGTCGATGGGGTCGTGTCACAACCTGTGTTCATGACGGGGCTGAACGTATCGGCGAATCGCCGTTCCTGCCAGAGGGCTGGCTGGAAGTACGCGATGGCGCGGGCTGAGGTCCGCGAGTTGGCGCAGGGATCGCAGCGCTCGCAGTCGTTGACGCGTCGGTCGCGGCTGGACTGTTCCGGTACAGGTCGTTCGGCGGCCTGACCTTGTCTGGCACCGGGGCGGGTGCTGGCGTGTGGCCTTCACCCGGCAATGGGGCCGCATGGAACCCGCCCGTCCCGGTGCCTCGTTGGGGTCTGGGGGTCGGTGTGCGGGTGCGACAGGGTGACCTACTGCGGGTCGACAGGCGGGCGTCGGTCCAGTTCGCCGGAGGGCGAGAGTTGACTTTCCGGGTGATCGCGATCGGTGCGCGACCGACCTATGAGGGCTGGGCATGGCTCACCGGCTATGTGCTCAACGAGCAGGGCGAGGCGGTCGAGCGACGGGAGATCTACGTCCAGCGCGATGGCCTGTACGTGCTGCGCCCGGCGCAGCTGCCTCGTCAGGCGACGGCAGCGAGCGGGGCGGCGCGTCGAACAGGGGAGGTACACCGTGACTGAGTCAACGGGCCGGCATCGCCGCGAGGTGGATCTCTTCGGCACGATCGTGGGCGTGGCGTCCACGGCCGGCAAGCTCGGCCGGCTGCGTCCGGAGCGCGTCCGTCTGATGCGGTTCGGGCGGAACCGACTCGGGCGGTGTGGGCTGGCGGAGGATCAGGTGTACGCGTTCGTGCGGCGGGTGGTGGACGAACTCACCGCCCGCGACGCGGCGGAGGCTGCTCTACGAGAGGGAGAACGCCCGACTCAAGCGGGCGTTGTACGAGTGGCGAAACCGGCACGGTGACCGGTGGCCGGCTCGACCCGTGCGCTGGACAGAGCCCGACGGACGCCGGTAGATCCGCTGGTGGACACTCGGGTCGTCAAATCATTGCACGGACTTTGGCCAGGTGGCCGTGAATGGATCGCTCAGACGGGCATTCGGCTGCACACGATGGGTCATCGACGCGGGAAAGTATCCGCAGTTCAGATGGCGTTTTTGCTGATCTTTGAGGTGCCCCCGGCAGGATTCGAACCTGCGACACACGGTTACCAACCGTCACCCCGCCGAGCTTGTCATCGCTAGTCATGCTACGGCGTTGAGCTGCACAAACGCCGTCTAGCGTTGATCGGGGCTTGTCACTGGTAGTCAACTCTTGGCAAGGGTTTTCGGGGGGTAAACGGGGGCTTCCGGCCACATCGCCACCACTGCACCTGTAGCGTCCACCGCCGCGGCAGCTGTGGCACCGGGTCACCGGTTTCAACGTCCGTTGGTGTCGCTAGGTTCCGGCGCCACGCACGGGGACCGCTCGCGGGTGAGTCAGCCACGCCGAGGCTGGATGCTGGCCGCAATCATACGGTTGATGCTTGCGTTCCGCATTTCGGGCAATTCGGCCACATGCCAAGGACCAAGCCGCCGTTCCCATAGCTGCGCCACTTGTGATGGCAGTAGGTGCAGACGAAGTCGCCGTAGTCACTTGGGTCGCGCCCGTTGTCTCCACAGATCGGACAGGGCGGGTTCCCGTAGCCGTCGAATAGTCCGTCTTTGTCCGCCTCCATGCTCCACTCGTTGCTGCAGGAGGGGCAAATGAAGGCAGTAGACACGATGCGATCATACGGGTAAATGCCCGCTGGGTTTTCTGGCCAGACACACCGCTGGAGCTTCTGAGCTGCGAGTTTTCGAGAAGTCTGTCCTGGGTGGCGACGTAAATGGATAGTTGGCGGAACGAACGCCCTGGCGTCGACCGGCCCGGGTGGCTCAGACTGCAAACTCTCCGCTGACCAGCGGAAAGAACTCGCGGGGATGCTTGACGAAGGTCCTCTCCCTGACGGCTGGGAAGACGCCCGCTGGACCCTGGCCCGGGTCGCTGAGGTTATCGAACGCCGCTTCGCGGTCGGCTACACCCTGCGCGGGGTGCCCTATCTGCTGCACCGCATGGGCTACAGCCAGCAGGTCCCGACCCGCCGGGCGGCCGAATGTGATCCCGAGGCGATCGCGACCTGGCACCGCGGGTAGTGGCCGTCGGTAAGAGGTTAGCGGCGGCGCGGAACGCCTGGATCTGTTTCCAGGACGAGGCGGGACAGGTACTACGGCCGCCGGTGAGCAAGACCTGGGCCCGACGCGGACGCCGCCGTCGTCGAGGTCTCCGGCAAGGGCTCCAGCTGAGTCTCGATCGCCGGCCTGGTCTGCTTCAAGCCCGGACAACGGGGCCGGCTGATGTGGCGCACCCGACTGCACCACGGCCGCGCTGGCGAACGCGGCAGCTTCAGCGAGGACGAATACATCGCCTTCCTCGATCGGGCCCACCAACGCCTGCGAACGCCGATCGTGCTGATCTGGGACAACCTCAACGTGCATGTCAGCCGCCGCATGCACACTCTGATTGTCGGCGTACGGCTTCGAGTGCAGAGCGGCGTACGCCACCGAGTACACAGCAGCTATCGACATCTGCGGGTGCAGCCGCAGGCTCGCGGCGGAGCCGGATCAGCAATGGTCGACTACACTCGGTCATGTTGGTCGATCCGACGGCGTCCGGAACTGCCGATGACAGGGTGAGTCCGGCGTGCATGTGTATACGGACCGTTGTGCATTTGTTGGTGCGGATGGTCCTGTCCCGGAGGGCGTCGTGCGCTGAACATGGCAGGCTGTTTGGGGCAGGCGCCTGGCTGGTTGTGGGAGTCGGGATTTTGTCAGTGTCGCTGGTGGATCGTTCGGTCCAGGATGGCGTGTATGGCGCGTGGTGGCGGGATTATCTGGCTGGGCTGGTTGGTTGCGGGTTTGTTGGCGGTGGTTGCCGGGGTGTGGGTGCTGGTGACCCGGTTGACGGCGGATCAGTTGAGTAGGGCTGATCAAGTGGCCAGTGTGGTGGGCGCGGTGGTGGCGGTGGGTGGTGTGCCGCTTGCGGTGTATGGGGTGGTCCTGGCTCGCCGTGCGTTGGTGTCGTCGGGTCCGTCGGGGGCCTCGGGCGGTGGTGGTGTGGTGGTGCAGAGGGTTCGTGCTGGTGGTGGTGCGACGGTGGCCGGTGAGGACCTGAGGATCGGCCGCGGTCGAGGTCGGCGGGGGCGCGGGCGGGCGGGTGCCGGCTGGGTCGGGCAGGATGTGCACGCGGTCAGGGATGCGAGGGTTGCCGGTGGGGATGTGCATGTCCAGGACGGTGGGGATCTGCCGTGACCGTGTGGGGCGGGCCGTCGGGTGATGGTGGGATCGGTGGGCTTCGCCAGGAGGTGATTGCTGGCGGGGATGTGTTCGTGGCCGGCCGGGATTTGATCATCAACGAGTCGGGTGTGCCGCGGTTCGGGGTCGATGAGTTCGTGGATCCGCCGGTGGCCGGGTTGGATGAGTTGATTCGTTCGCGGCGGCAGCCGAGCGTGTTGTTGACCGCGCGGCGACAGGCGATCGGTTTCACCGGTCGTGTCGTTGAGTTGGCCGCGCTGTGGGATTGGCAGGGCGATCCGGTCGCCTGCGGCGTGTGGGTGTGGCATGCCCCGGGTGGGCAGGGTAAGACTCGTCTGGCCCAGCAGGTGGGCCGGGATAGCGTTGCCGCGGGGTGGCGGGTCGCGGTGGCTGGGCACCTCGATGCGGCGCCAGCGCACGTGGATGCGAGACCGTTGGGAACGCCGTGGCGGTGGCTGCCGGCGGCGCGTCGGCCGCTGCTGCTGCTTGTGGACTACGCGGAGCGGTGGCCCGTGCGCGATCTGCTGCGGATGCTGGCCGACTGCCGAACCCGGGCGCCGAAGGTGCGGGTCCTGCTGCTGGCCCGCTCGGTCGCCTGGTGGCCCACGGTTAGGGCTGAACTGCCCCGGCTTGGATACACCTGCGGTGGTGACGGCGAGCCACGGGCGTTGCCGGCGCTGGCGGACGATGAGCGGGGACGGCGTGAGTTGTTCGAGTCGGCCTGCCGGCGGTTCACCGAAATCTACCAACCCGACAGGCCCGAGGAGGGCTGGCCTGGCCGGTGGCAGCCGCCCGGCGACGTGGGTGACGATCGGGTGTACGGGACCATCCTTGGTATCCATATGGCGGCGCTGGCCACGGTCGACGCCTACACCCGGCGGACCACCCCGCCGAGGTCGGCCGGTGATGTCACCAGCTACCTGTTGGACCGGGAACGCGCCTACTGGGCGCGGCTGCACGGCAGCGACCCGGACACCGTGACGGCGGCGGCGCGTACGGTGTTGCTGGCCTGCCTGGCCGGGGCCCAGTCTCGTGATGACGGGCTCCGGCTGCTGACAGGCAGCAGGCTGGCCGACGAGACGGCGGGGCAGAAACTGCTCGACGCCCACGACCGCTGCTACCCGCCACCGGTTACCGGCACGGTGCTGGAACCGATGTACCCCGACCGGCTCGCCGAAGACTTCATCGCGCTGAGCCTGCCGGCAAGCCCTACTGGCGAACCGGCCACCGCCAGCGGACACACTGACTCCTGGGCGGCGACCACCCTGCTCACCGCCCACCGCGCAGCCGACGACACTTTCACCTACACACCCGGCCCGCTGACCGCCCGTACCGGCGGGCAGAAGCCCCCGTCCCACGCCGCCCGGCTGCTGATCTTCCTGGCCGCCGCGGCCGGCCGGCACTCCCATGTGCATGGCTGGCTACACACCCTGCTGACCACCGATCCGGCCCTGCCGATACACACCGGTGGGGTCGCCTTGGCCGCCGTCGCCCGGTGTACCAGCCCCGACCTCGCCGAAACCATCCACGCGCTGCTGCCGGAACGCTCCCTGGACCTCGACGCCGCCGCCGCCATCCTGGCTCAGCACCTGCTCGACCTAACCGACGGCAGCGACGAACAACGCGCCCGGCACTCCAACAACCTTGCCATCCGACTCGCGAACACCGGCCGGCGCCAGCAGGCCCTGGCCCCGGCCGAGGAAGCCACCGGCATCTACCGCCGGTTGGCCGAGGCGAACCCGGACGCCTACCTGCCCGACCTCGCCA
>NZ_JBTIXF010000111.1:0-9636 GCF_055793945.1 Plantactinospora sp. A48
CTCTCTTTCGCCCTCCCCCTCGTCCCCACCTCGCCCCCGACTCAATCAACCGGCGCAGGACTGCACCGAGCCAGGGCCGGTACCGGTGCCCTGGAAGCCGAATTCGGTCGCCTGTCCGGCTGCCACCGTGCCGTTGTAGCTGACGTTGGTGAACCGTACGGCACCGCTGGTGCCACTGTTCGTGGCGCTCCAGGCGTTGGTCACGGACGCCCCGGACGGCAGGTCGACCGTCACGTTCCAGCCGTTCAGCCCGGAGGATCCGGCGGTGACCCGCACGTTGGCCACGAAGCCGCCGTTCCACTGGTTCAGCGTCACCGTCGCGGTGCAGGCGGCGCCGTCCGGCGGGTTGCTGGTGGGCGGCGCGCTGGTCGGCGGGTTGCTGGTCGGCGGTGCGCTGGTGGGCGGCGCGCTCGTCGGCGGGTTGCTGGTCGGCGGCGCCGTGGTCGGGACCGGCGTGCCGCTGTTCAGCGCATCCAGCACCGCGTTGTACGCCGGCTTCTTGTTGCCGTTGGCGTCGAACAGCAGCGGATTCTGCGAGGAACGCCACGAGTCGGAGTCCCGGATGCCCCACACGGTGATGCCGTTGCAGCGGGCCACGGCGAGGCAGTCGGTGACCACGTTGCGGTACCAGGTGGAGTTCGCCTGCTCGATGTCCAGCTCGGTGATCTGCACGTCGACCCCGAGCGCCGCGAAGTTCGACAGCGTGGTGCGGTAGTTGCTCGGGTACGGCGAGTTGCTGTTGAGGTGCGACTGGAAGCCGACACAGTCGATCGGGACACCACGGGACTTGAAGTCCTGCACCATGCGGTAGACGGCCTGCGTCTTCGCCTGGTTCCAGTCGTCCGTGTTGTAGTCGTTGTAGCAGAGCTTGGCGCCGGGGTCGGCGGCCCGCGCGGTACGGAAGGCCACCTCGATCCAGTCGTTCCCGGTGCGCTGCAGGTTGGAGTCGCGCCGGGCGCCGCTGCTGCCGTCGGCGAACGCCTCGTTCACCACGTCCCAGGAGAAGATCTTGCCCTTGTAGTGACCGGCCACATTGGTGATGTGGTTGATCATCGCGTTGCGCAGCGCGGTGCCGGACATGTTCTGGGCCCAACCGGGCTCCTGGGCGTACCAGGCCAGGGCGTGGCCGCGCATCCGCTGGCCGTGCGACAGGGCATGGTTGACGATCTGGTCGGCGCTGGAATAGTTGAACTGGTTCTGGTTGGGCTCGGTGGCGTCCCACTTCATCTCGTTCTCGGGCGTGATCATGTTGAACTCACGGTCGAGAATCGTGGTGTACGCCGACTGGGACAGCTTGTACGCCGCCACCGCCGTGCCGAAGTAGCGGCCCTTCTCGGCCGCCGCGCTGCCCAGCGTGGTGCCGGCGCTGGCCGAGCCGGCCATGGTCAGCACCAGCCCGGCGGCGAGCGCGCCGGCGGTCCCGGCCAGCACGGCCGCGCGGGTGCCTCGACGGGCTCCCATCGGCCGGTGGTCGGGTAGCGGATCGGTTCTCATCTGGCTTTACCTTCCGGGCTCGCGGCAGAGCGGATCTGGCCTACGACTCGCCCGTGCTCGACGAGCGTCGATGAATATTACCGATAAACTTTCGGAAACATCAAGGACGTCTATGGGCGAAGATCCTGCCGCACACGCGGATATGGCTTCGAAAGTTTCGATCCCGCCCCCGGTCCGGACGCTCGGGCCCCTCAGGTGCGCGGGAAGGAGGCCCAGATGTGCTTGGTGTCCTCGGTGGCGTACCAGCCCACCTCCAGGGAGAACGCGCGGGCAAGCTGAAGGCCGCGACCACCGGAGCCGAGCGGCCGGGTGTCCGAGAGCTCCGGCATGGACCGCAGGTCGCGGTCGGCCACGTCGAGTACGAAATGGTCGTCATGGCAGAGCAGTCGCACGGTCGTCGGGGGCAGCCCGTGGCGTAGCGCGTTGGTGGCCAGTTCGGTGGCGACCAGCACGACCCGTTCGGGGACCTCGTCCAGGGCCTCGCCCGCCAACAGGGCGTGGCCGGTCAACGCCTCGTGCAGGGAAGCGCGCAACCCACTCAGTTCGGTTGGCGAGTCCAGTACCCATCGGCGCAGCTCAACGGCCTCTGGCAGCGGCGGTGATGTACGCAGCGGTCCCATCGCCCCGGATTACCCAGCGCGGGCTTTCGTCATCCCTGCGGGGGCGACCTTGGGGGTCAAAAAACGAACCCCCGATCCCTGCGATGCGGACCGGGGGTTTCGTCGTGGTGCGGTCAGTGCTGCCGGGGCAGGTCCCTGACGAACTTCGTCCATGCGACCGGGGCGAACGCCAGGGCCGGCCCGGTCGGGTCCTTGGAGTCCCGCACCCCCACGATGCCGGGAAGGTTGCCGGCGACCTCAACGCAGTTGCCCTGACTGCCGCTGCGGCTGCTCTTGCGCCAGCGCGCGCCAGCGGGAAGGTCACTCATGGTTGCCACTCTCCTTGATTTCGGCCAGCAGGCGTGCTGATTCGTCGGCGTCCAGAGCGTAGCCTTCCAACATTTCCCACGCCTCGGCATATGCCGCCACTTCTTCCGGCTTGTCCAGGTACAGCGCTCCGGTCAATGACTCGCTGTACACAGTGGTCGGCTCGGCCGGCCGGGTGCCGAGGCGGGGAAAGTCGAGAATCACGAATCCTCCGGCTAACGAGGCATGATGCGGGACGGTTACGAGCGGAACCACTCGAATCCGTACGCTGGGTCGATCGACGGCCCGGAGCAGGTGGTCGAGCTGTTCCGGCATTCCCGGCGACCGGCGGCGTAGCGCCGCCTCGTCGAGGATCACGTCAAGCCTCGGTGGTCTCGGCCTGGTTCTGGTCAAGAGTTGCTGGCGTTCGAGCCGAAGGGCAACGGCTTGTGCGACCGCGTCCTCAGCGATTCCCGGCTTGCTGCCGATGACGGTGGCGGCGTACTCCTGTGTTTGCAGCAATCCGGGGATGAGGGCCGGTTCGTACTGCCGGAGCTGGCTTGCGGCGGCCTCAAGGCCGACGTACAGCTCGAACCATTTCGGTACGGCGTCGCCGTACGCCTGCCACCAGCCTCGGGCCTTGGTCTCCCGGGCGAGGCTGGTCAGCGCCTCGGTCAGGTCCGCGGGCACCCCGTAGAGCTGGCACATCAGTTTCACGTCGTGGGAGCGCAGGGATGTGGAGCCGGCCTCGATCCGGTACATCCGGGCCCGGGACCATTCGAGTTCCTTGGCCGCCGCTTCGATGGCGACACCGGCCTCTTCCCGAGCCTGTTTCAGGTATCGGCCGAGCTGTCGCCGGGGCACGCTCGACCCGGCATCCGTTTGTGTCACGTCTCGCCCCTCACGTTCTCGTTGTGCCGTTTGAGACAGCTCTACCGTTCCGCGCGAGTCAGTGTCAATACCGGACTGAAATTCTCGATCAGATCCGTTGCAACCCTGGACTGGGACCGGTAGACCTCGAGGTAGCCGGTGTCAGGAGCGCCGCCAGCAGGGCGTGCTCCGGGCGCCGGGCAAGCGGAGGTGGCGGCGGTGGAAGACGGCCCCCTGGTCGAGGTCGGCCAGTTGATCGACGTGGGCGAGTCGGATTGGTTGTCCGGACACGGTCGCCTCCGGATGCGGGTCACCGAGGTGGCGGACACCGGTGGTGTCGACCCCCGGTCGATGGAGTGGATCGTGCTGGCCGGCGTTCCGGTGGCCGCCGGGGGCGTCCACGGCGGGCCCGTCCGGGTGCTGGTACGGGTTGCCGCGCTCGCGGGCCGGCCGACACCCCCAGCCATCCGCCGGCCGGTGTCGGCCGTCCGGCACCCGATCATCGTGCGGCACAATCCGATAGCACCGCTGTGGATCTGCCGGGACTGTGCGTTCCCGTGGCCCTGTCGCCCCGCCCGCGCGGACCTGCGGAGCCTCTACGTCGACGACCCGGTGGGGCTGTCGATGTTCATGGCCGAGTGCCTGCACACGGCCATCGCCGATCTGTTCGAAGCCTGCTCCGGGGCACCGTCGGTAACCCCGGCCGAGCTGTTCGACCGGTTCGTCGGCTGGACCCGCCGGCAGCCGGACGGTCCGGCCGCCGGCCAACGCCGGCAGCCGGTCGGCCCGGCCACCGACCAGCCGGTCGGCCCGGCCACCGGTCGACCGGCGCGGCCGGATGGTCCGGTCACCCGTCGCCAGCGGCAGCCGCCAGGACTGGACCGGCGGCAGCCGCGAGAATCAGAGCAGTGACATGTGTACGTGGTCGGTATGGTCCGACGGTCCGCTGTACGACTTCCACCCCGTCGCCGGGAACCAGATCTGCTTGTACCAGATGACGTAGTAGATGCCGAGCCGGTCGGCGTTGCGGATCAGGAACGCCGCGAGGTTGTTGCCGTACAGGATCTGGTCCTTGTTCTGCGCGTGGACGAAGCCGCTCCTGATCAGTGACCAGTCGCAGGCCCGGCCCTTGGGGTGCTCGAACGGTCCGCCATTGCGGTGGCAGCCCGCGAACCGGTTGAACCCGGCCTTGCGGGTCTCCTTGTAGGCGTTCAGGGTCCGGGCCGTGACGCAGCCGCTCGTCGTCGGGTCCTTCTTGTTGCAGGACTCGCGCGGCCAACTGCCGTCGGCGGCCCGGGGGGCGGCCTTCGCCACCGGCGAGGTGGCGGAGACGAAGCCCTTGCCGATCTGCCGGTTGCCACCCAGCAGGTCCAGCGACTTGTCGACGTTCTCCTTCTGCTTCGCCATGACGGCGGTGAGCCGCTTCTCCTCCTGGACCTCCTCGTCCAGGGCGGCCTGGGCCGCGCGGGCCCGGTCGCGGGCGGCGTTCAGTTCGGCGATCTTGCCGTCGTTGACCTGGTTGATCTCGTTGAGGCCGGTGGCCCGGGCCAGGAAGTCGTCCGGCGAGGAACTGTCCAGCAGCATCGCCGCCTGGCCGGCGGGCCCGACCCGGTAGGCCGAGACGGCGATCCGGCCGATGTCCGGGGCCAGCCGGTCCCGGGCCTCGTCGGCACGGCGCGCCTCGTCGGCGAGTTCCCGCTGCCGCTTCAACGTCTTGTCGAGCTTGGCCTTCGCCGTCACGTAGTTGCGGTTGGCCGTCTCCAGGGCCTCACTGAGCAGCCGGTCATCCCCGTCGCCGGTGTGACCGGACGGGCTCTCCTCGTCGGGACCCTGTCCGGTTGAGGAGGGATTCGGAGTGCCGGGGGCGGCGATGGCGGGTCCGGGACCGACCGCGACGACCAGCGTCGCCACCGCCGCGATCACCGAACTCCACCACATCGGTCGCAGTGCCAATCCGCTCTGTCCTTCCGTGACCGCCGGCCGGGTTAGCTGCCGGGCTCGGGACGGAAGCTGCCCCTACCGCGTCCGACGCGGATTAGCCCCAGTTACCTGGTTCCCCGACTCACCCGGATGGGTGATTAGGCGGCGCCACCGCAGGCGCCACGCGCGCCTATCGGCGATGACCGGGCGTGAGGTTACCTCACGGTGATGGACGGGGGCCACCGTCGCGTCGCTGTGTAGCTGATCCATCACACAGGTGTCCAAGCTGGAGGCTTGAGCGCGCGTCCGCCGGATCGACGACAGAACATATTCGTCGGTTACTCAAGGTGATGAAGGGGCCATTCGGGCCGGTACGGGGGCCGGCTCGACCCGGGTGGCGGGGTGGTCGTCGAAGGTTGGCGGGGCGGTCGCGGGAGTTCGATGGAAGAATCGGATTTCAGGTACTTATCTCCTGATTTCCCCCAAATGGTTATGCTCCGCCACAAACAAGTCATCGGGGGAAAAATGAGCAGGTCAGTCAGGTGGGCAGGCCGGTGGCGGCGTGTCGCCGCAGTCGCGGCCCTCTCGGCACTCGTCGCGACGATCCCCGCCGTTCCGTCATGGGCCGCGGACGACACGGATCCGGCACCAACCGTCACGGCGGCGGCGATCGGACCGGTCAACCCGGTCGCGCCGGCACTGAGCTTCGGCGTGATGACCGAGGGCAACGCCAACGTGGTCCACGACGAGAACGAGGGCACCATGGCCGTGGGAGGTGATCTCTCCTTCGGCAACTACCAGCTCGCCAACAACACCGCCGGCTCGTTCGTGGTCCCCGGCGACAGCCAGCCGTCGGCGCTGGTGGTGGGGGGACGGGTCAACTTCGCCGCCAGCGTCCCCGGCACCCGCCTCCAGGTGCTCTCCCAGGGCTACGCCAAGATCGGCAACCTCACCGGCACCTTCGTCCGGGACACCGACAACAACGGTGCCGCGGTGAACACCCGCATCCTGCCGACCAACGACTACGAGGCTCATCCCCGGGTCGAACTGACGATCCGGCAGCCGCCCGCGAATGTCGGCCCCACCTCGCCGATCAACTTCGCCGCCGCCTTCGAGTCCTTCCGGACCACCTCGACCGGGCTCTCCGGTTGCGAGAACACCGTGGTGCTCCGTACGCCCAACGGAGCTGTGCTGCCCCGGCCGATCCCGCCGGGTAGCAACGCCGTGGTCACGCTGACCAGCGGCGTCACGAACGTGCTGAACCTCAGTGCCACGGACCTGAACAACATCGACACCCTGACCTTCGCCGACCAGCCCACGGCGAACACCCCGCTGCTGATCAATGTCGACACCAGCGGGGTGGGGAACGTCTTCGCGTGGAACGCGCCGAACTTCTCCGGCATCGGCGGCCAGCAGGCGCGGTACGTACTGATCAACTTCCCGACCGCCACCCAGCTCACCCTCACCGCCGGGGCCCGGACCGTCGACGGCAGCATCTACGCGCCCAACGCCGACCTGATCGACCTGTCCGCCAGCAACACCGAGGGCAGCATCATCACCCGGACCCTCGACCACGAGGGCGGGGAGATCCACTACTTCCCGTTCAGCACCACCCTGTCCTGCGGCAGCCCCACCGAGGCCAGCATCGACCTGGTGAAGTCGTCGACCACCTCGCTGATCAGCGCCGTCGGTCAGCAGGTGCCGTACTCGTTCCACGTGGTCAACACCGGTGGCGTCCGGCTGACCGACATAGCCGTCAGCGACACCCAGACCCCGCCGTCGTCGGACGCGGACCTCGGCCCGATCACCTGCCCGGTGACCGCGCTCGACCCCGGGGAATCAACCGTCTGCACGGCGACGTACACGGTGACGCAGGCGGATCTGGACAACGGTGGGGTTTCGGACACCGCGACGGCCCAGGGCACCCCGACCGGGAGCACCACGCCGGTCAGCTCCGAACCGTCCGACCTGACCATTCCGGCCGAGGTGCTGACCCCGGCGATCTCGGTGCTCAAGTCCTCCACCAGCGGCACCATCACCACCGTCGGTCAGCAGGTGCAGTACCGGTTCCAGGTCACCAACACCGGTGGGCTGACCCTGACCGGCGTCAACGTCACCGACGCGCAGACCCCGCCGTCGTCGGACTCGGATCTGGGTCCGATCACCTGCCCGGTGACCACGCTGGCGCCGGGGGCGTCGACGACCTGTACGGCCACGTACACGGTGAGCCAGGCGGACCTGGACAACGGCGGGGTTTCCGACACCGCGATCGCGCATGGCACCCCGCCGGGGACTACCACTCCGGTGGACTCGGCGCCGTCGTTGTTGACCATCCCGGCGACGCCGCTGAGCGCGGAGATCACCGTGGTGAAGTCGTCGACGACGACCACGATCACGGTCGCCGGTCAGCAGGTGCCGTACTCGTTCCACGTGGTGAACACCGGCGGCTTGACGCTGTCGGGCGTGAACGTGACGGATGTGCAGACCCCGCCGTCGTCGGACGCGAATCTGGGTCCGATCACCTGCCCGGTGACCACGCTGGCGCCGGGGGCGTCGACGACGTGTACGGCCACGTACACGGTGAGCCAGGCGGACCTGGACATCGGTGAGGTTTCCGACACCGCGATCGCGCATGGCACCCCGCCGGGGACTACCACTCCGGTGGACTCGGCGCCGTCGTTGTTGACCATCCCGGCGACGCCGCTGAGCGCGGAGATCACCGTGGTGAAGTCGTCGACGACGACCACGATCACGGTCGCCGGTCAGCAGGTGCCATACCGGTTCGTGGTGGTCAACACCGGCGGGGTCACGCTGTCGAGCATCGCCGTGACGGATGTGCAGACGCCGCCGTCGTCGGACTCGGATCTGGGTCCGATCACCTGCCCGGTCACAACCTTGGCGCCCGGGGTGTCCACGACGTGTACGGCGACGTACACGGTGAGCCAGGCGGACATCGATCACGGATCGCTCGACGACACGGCGACCGCGCACGGCACTCCGCCGGAGGGCCCGCCGATCGACTCCGACCCGGCCGGGCTGACCATCCCCGCCGGTGAACCGAGGACCGGGATCGACGTGACGAAATCTTCCACCACGGTGGCCATCACCATGCCGGGGCAGCAGGTGCCGTACACGTACCGGGTGGTCAACACCGGGGGCGTCACCCTGACCGGGGTCACGGTCAACGACACCCTGCTGCCCCCCGCCAGCCGACTGTTGTTGACACTGATCACCTGCGGGCCGAACAACGTACCGAACGGTTCCGTAACGCTGGCGCCGGGCGAGTCCATCGAGTGTCGAGCCACGTACACGGTCTCGGAGGTCGACTTCAGGCAGGATTCGCTGATCGACGTGGCGACCGCGACCGGTACCCCGCCCAGCGGGCCGCCGCCGGTTTCCGGACCGTCGGACGTGGACATCCCGATCCTGCACCCGTCGATCGGGCTCACCAAGTCGGTCGACCCGGACGTGGTGTCCGAGCCGGGCGAGGTCGTCACCTACCGGTACGTCGTCACGAACACCGGTGACACCGTGCTGACCGACGTGACGGTCGAGGAGACCAGCTTCTCCGGCACCGGAACCCCCTCGGCGATCACCTGCGGCAGCACCTCGCTGGCGCCGGGGGAGGACACGACCTGCACCGCGACGTACGCCGTGACCAGGGCCGACATCAAGGCCGGGACGATCACCAACACGGCCGTCGCGATCGGTACCCCGCCCACCGTGCCCGGTCAGGAACCGCCGTCACCCGTACGGTCGGACCCGGCCTCGGCCACCGTGACCGTGACCCGGGCGACCATCGCCGTGGAGAAGTCCGCTGAGCCGGCTGAGGCGCACAGGGTGGGCCAGCGGATCCGGTACCGGTTCGTGGTCACCAACACCGGTTCGGTCACCCTGACCGGGGTCACCGTGACCGACACCCTGGTCCCGCCGGCGAGCCCGGAGAACCTGGGACCGATCACCTGCGGGCCGGAGCACACGCCGAACGGCTCGGTCACGCTCGCCCCGGGCGAGAGCACCACCTGTGAGGCGGTCTACACGGTCTCGCCGGCCGACGCGCACGGGCGGTGCATCAAGGACCGGGCGACCGCGACCGGAACGACGCCGTCGGGCGCCGAGCCGGTCTCCCGGGAGTCCACGCTGTGTGTCCCCGTCAAGATCAAACATGGGCCCAAGCCGGGGCCCTGGCCCCCGCACTGGCCCGGGCACGGCAAACTGCCGGTGACCGGTAGCTCGGTCCTGGTCCCGCTGGTCGGGGGCGGTGGCCTGGTGCTGCTGTCGGGCATCGTGCTGATGCTGGTGAGCCGGCGCCGCCGTACCGACGGCTGAGCGGACCGGCACGGGGGGGGGGGGGGGGGGGGAAACAGAGCAAACCACACCCACAGCGAGCAGGCTTGACATGTTCCTCCCCCGCAAGTGGGGAGAAAGAGGGTTTTCCTCTCCCCCC
>NZ_JBTIXF010000112.1:0-8882 GCF_055793945.1 Plantactinospora sp. A48
GGGCGGTGCGTCTTGGTCGACTGCTGTCCTACCGGGAGCTTCGTCCTATCTGGAGCATCGACACGCCGCCGCGTAGCTGCTCAGACCCCTCCACCACGATGAAAATGGCTCAGTGATCCGAATCGCCGGTGCTTACCGCGGCGAGGGCAAGACCGAACGCCAAGGACGCAGCAGTCATCGCTGACCAGGCTCGGATGCGCCGTGACCTGCGTGAGCTGCAACGCGAGGACGCCCTGCTCGCTGAACTTCGCATGCTCACCGCCCACCGCGCCGACCTCGCGGCCGATCGCACCCGCACCATCAACCGGCTACGGATACGCCTGCTCGGCATCTTCCCCGCGCTGGAACGCGCACTCGGCTTCACCAACCGCGGACCGCTGGTGCCCATCAGCCAGTTCCAGACACCCGCCGCTCTGATCGCAACCGGGCGAGAGGAACTGGAGTGCTGGCTCCGCGAACACAAAGTCCGCCACGCGAACAAGCTCGCCACGGCAGCGATCGAGGCCGCCGAAGCTCAACACGTCCGCGTTTCCGGTGAGGCGATGGCGGGGGAGCTCGTCGGCCGACTTTCCGCCACCGTCATCGACCTCGACCGGCAGCTCGCCGAGCTGGACAAGCTCATCGCTGACCGGTTCCACCGCCACAACCAGGCCGAAGTGATCGCCAGCATGGTCGGCATTGGTGACCTCCTCGGCGCGGAGTTCCTCGCCGCCACCGGCGGCAACCTGGACGGCTTCGCGTCCGCTGACGACCTCGCCGGCTACGCCGGACTCGCACCCACACCACGCGACTCCGGCCGGCGCATCGGTAACCTCCACCGCCCGAAGCGATACAACCGCCAGCTCCAACGCGTCTTCTACACATCAGCGCTGATCAGCATCCAGCGCAGCCCGGCCTCAAAGTCGTTCTACGAGCGCAAACGAGCTCAGGGCAAACGCCACGGCCAAGCCGTCCTCGCCCTCGCCCGGCGCCGCGTGAACGTGCTCTGGGCGATGCTGCGCGACAACCACCCTACGAAGAAGGGCAACCCCTGACCGCCGTCGCCACTTGACAAACAGCATTGAAAATCAGGCGGAGCCGACAGTGCGGTCCTCGGGCCGCACGCTTCGCAACGTCGGCCGTGAACTCGGTGTCAACCACGAGACTTTGCGCGACTGGCTCAATGCCGCCAAACGCGTCGGCGAGCAGCAGGCCGGCCGTGGCGGTGCAGGTGATGGCGAGTTGAGCCTGGGCCACCGGACTCAGGCATTGGAGGTGCACCTTAGGCAATCGGCTGCTGTGCCTTGATCCATGGCCTCCAGGTGGCGGCGCGGATGGTGAGCGTCCGCAGCTTCCGGCGGATACAACTGCAGGGCCTTCTCCCAATACTGCCGAGCCGGCGCGGCCTGCCCTCGAGCGGCGGCGATGTGCGCGTGGCCCTCCAGGCTCCGAGCCAACTGCGGGCGCAATGCCCCGGCGGTCGCCGCCTCCTCCGCGTTGCGGAAGACCTGTTCCGCGTGGTCGAGGTCGCCGGCGACCAGCAGCGTCTCGCCGATCGCGGCCAACGCCTCGCACTCGATGTCTGCGATTCTGCCATCGCGGGCTGTCGCCAGCGCGGCACGCCCGTACTCCATTGCAAGCTCCAGGGCCGCCATCGCTCGGGTGGCCACGCATAACCATGTGAGGGCCCAGCCCTGCACCGGCCGTAGGCCGTGCGCGCGTCCGGTCTCCAGGCTGACGGAGAGCAGGTCTACGACCTTCGCGTAGCGGCCCTCCCGGCAGAGCATCACGCCCAGATTGATCTGGGTGATCGCAACGGACCCTTCGACGCCCGCCGCCCGGTAGAACTTGAGTGCCCGGTCGAAATGCCGCAGTGCCTCCCCCGAGCGGCCGAGCTCGGCACAGATTACGCCGAGATTGTTCTCCAGCGATGCCAGCGCGGACTCGTCCTGCACCTTCTCGGCGGCTTCCCGGCCCTGCGTGAAGTGGTCGTACGCCTCGGTGAACCGGAAGTCGTTGAGGGCGATCGCGCCGAGGTCAGCCAGCTGATACGCCGCAGCCGCCTCGTCTCCCTCCGTGCGACTGATCTTCACGGCCGAGCTGAGGTTCTCGGCGGCCGCCGCGTTGCGTTGCCGGGATCGCAGCACGAGGGCTGTCCCGGTGAGGCAAAGCGACTCGGCCCGCCGGTCGCCGACCGCACGAGCCGCCTGCAGCGCGCTATGGAACAGCTCGAGCGAATCGCCCGCGTAGTTGAGGTGCCGGAGGAAGGGCTGCAGGGCGCAGACCAGCTGCCAGCCCTGGTCGTTGAGCCCTCGTTCGAACGCAAGCCGGGCAGCAGCGAGGAAGTTTCGGTATTCGGCCCGTAACAGAGCCAGCGCTTCCACGTCCGATGACGCACCATGCACGGATCTAGAGGGGCGCCGAATATCGGGGCGGAAGCGGAAAGGCCCCCTGGCCATGGGCTGGCACCAGCGGTGTGCCGCCGCGAGGTAGTAGTCGAGCAGTCGATGGATGGCCTCGGCGGCTCCCGCCGGGCTTTCGGATTGCTCGAGGAACTGCTGGCAGCAGTCGCGAACCAAATCGTGGAATCGGTAGCGCCCCGGGGTGTGCTGGAGCAGGAGGTTGTCCTCGAACAGGCTGTCGAGAATGTCGGCACCCTCGTCGACCTCGAGATCGCCGATCGCTGCCGCGGTCTGCGCGTCGAAATCCTCGCCGGGATGCAGGCTGAGCAGCCGGAGGATCCGTTGCTGCTCCTCGTTCAGATATCGATACGACAGTGACAGGACGGCCAGCACACTGCGGTCACCGACGGCGAGAACCTTGTGCCGGCGGCGCTGGCTTCGCAGCTGACCCGCGAGGTACGGCACCGTCCAGCTGTGCCGGTCACGTAGCCGGGCAGCCGCGATGCCGACCGCGAGCGGGAGACGGCCGCACAGCTCTACCACCTCTGCCACGGTCTCTTCGTCCCCGGCCGTTCGACGGCTTCCTACGATCTTGGTGAAGAGCTCGATCGCCTCCTCTCGCGTCAGCACGTCCAGGGAGAGCGGAACCGCCCCCTCCAGCGCAGTTAGCCTGCGCCGACTGGTGATGATCACCAAGGCGTCCGGTGTGCCGGGAAGAAGCGGGCGGATCTGGGCGGTGTCAGCGGCGTTGTCGAGCAGGACAAGGGCACGTTTCGCGGCCAACAGAGAGCGCCAGAGGGCGCTGCGCCGGTCCGTGTCGCTGGGCACCAGTTCGGGTGCCGTACCCGTCTGCTGCAGCAGACGGTCCAGGGCCTCCGCGGCGGTGAGTGGCGCGCCGGCGTCGCTGAATCCGTACAGATCGATGAAGTACTGGCCGTCGGGGTACTGGTCGCTCAGCTGATGGGCGACGTGCACGGCAAGAGCGGTCTTGCCGACCCCGCCCATCCCGTCGATCGGCGACACCACAAGGGCCCTGGGGGCGGCGCCAGCCGCCTTTTCCCGGAGGAATTCCACCTCGGCCGCGCGACCGGCGAAGTCGGGGGTGGCACGTGGCAAGAAGCAGCGGCCGGTCGGTGTCGTGGCCACTGCACCACCCGAGAGCGGGGCGCTCTTTCCGGTCAAAAATGTGAGCGCGTTGCCGAACTCGTCGATTGCGGCGGCATTGCCTTCCAGCACCCGCCGGTGCAGTCGCTGAAGCCGAGGGCTCGGGTCGACGCCGAGCTCTTCGCTCAGGAGGCGACGCGTCTGGTCGAATATGGCGAGGGCGTCGGCTGGGCGGCCGTGGTTGTACAACGCCGCCACCATGCCGGCGCGGAAGGACTCCTGCAGGGGCTGGTCCGCGAGGAGCTCGGCCAGTTCCTCGATGAGCGTTCCGGTGTCGCCCCGGCGGAGTCGCAGGCCGACGAGCCGCTCGATGGCGTTGACCCGCTGCGCCGAGAGGTGGGCGGCGGCGTCCGCGATGTACCGGGTGTCGGTGAGGTCTTCCAGGGGACTGCCCCGCCAGAGGGCCAACGCATCCTGAAGGAGACGGATGGCCTCGTCGTTGCCATCGGCAGCCTGCATCTGCTCGGCCGCCCTGACACTCGCGCGGAACACGACGATGTCGATGCGATGGGGCGGAACCTGCAAGCGGTATCCAGCATCGGAGGTGACCAACTCGACCGGAGGTGGGACGGCGGCGATGATCTTCCGAACCGCGCTGACCGTCGTGTGGATCTGCGGGCGGAACGAGAGCGGCGGTTCGTCCCACATCGCTTCCGTGATGCGGTCCAGTGAGGTGACCTCGTTGGCGTTCAGCAGCAGCGCCGCAAACAGTTTGCGGGTCCGCGCGCCGTTCAGGGCGAGGCCACCGTCGGCTGGCCCGACCTCAAGCCGGCCCATGATGCGGAAATCGACGTCGTGGCTGACCTGCATCGCGCTACTTCGCCCTCCCGTTCCGGGGCTGTGGCAATCAAGGCTGGAGCCTACGTCGGAGCCGGGGCGCCATCAACGCGGCGGCAGGCGCCGGGTGTCCCGTCGACGGGACACCCAGCGCCGTCACAGACGGCCTGCAAGATCCGCGGCAGCGGCCTCGACGACGATGGAGGTGCGGATCGGTCGGTATCCGACGCGCTGGTTCATCCGCAGCGCGTACACGTTGCTAGCGTCGTTGGACGTGTGGATCCGGCGCGCGTCGGGCCGCTCGGCGACCACCCGGCGCACCATCTCCGCCTTGATGAACGCGCCCAGGCCGTGTCCGCGATGGTCGGCCAGGACGGCGGTGTCCCCCTGATAGCCGATGGCCGGCTGGCGGCTGTTGAAGTGGACCTCGGTCAGCCCCACGACGGCGCCGGTGAGCTCATAGACGGCCGCTACGGTCCGCTGCTCGGCGCCACGAGCGCATATCTCGGCCTCCGCCTCCCGGACACGCTCGACCGTCCATACCGGCGACCGGTAGCTGTCGTCGCCGGCCGGAGCGTCGTCGATCGCGCTGCGGGCGTGGGCGTACGACTCAACGAGTTCCTCGGGCGTGTGACCGCGCCAGTACTCGGCTCGGTATCCCGCCGGAGCGGGGATGTCCCACAACTGGCGCTCGGCCGACCCGAGATCGATCGCCGAGACGACCGACCGCCTGGTGACACGGAACCCCAGCTTCTCCGCCCAGAGAGCGGCTGGCGTATCGGCCACGACGTTCCAGCTGGCGGCGACCGTACGGCCCGGTGCCGTGATCGCCGGCAGCATCGCGCGTAGCAGCGCGGCACCCACGCCTCGTCGGCGCCGCACGGGATGTACCTGCATGTCGAGCAGCGAGATGTGGTCGTTCTCGGCCTGCGGGTAGCTCACCACCCCCCGGCCCACGAGGTCGCCGTCGTCATACGCCGCCCACACCTGGGGGACGCCGCGGTTCAGGAAGGGCTTGGTGAGAGCGCTGACGACAGCCTCGTACGAGGGGGCGGGATCAGTGGGCCGATCGACGGCCAGCGCCGCCCGGCTGAGCTCGGCGTGCGCCGTCAGCTCGCCTGGTCCGATCGCTGTGGGATCGAAACACTTGATATCGATGTTCATCGTGGCCCCAGGTAGGTGATCAGGAAGTTGGCGATGTCGCCCATGGCTTTTGTCTCGTTGTGGGTCTTCATGAACCCGTGGCCCTCGTCGGGGTAGACGTCGTACCGGACCTCGATGCCCTTCGCCCGCAGCCGGGACACGATCTTCTCGCTGTCGTGGGCCACCACCCGGGGGTCGTTGGCGCCCTGGATGAGGAAGAGCGGTGCGCGGATGTCGTCGGCGTACGTCAGGGGTGAGCGGGAGAGCAGAAATTCCTCCTCGCTGTCGGGGTCACCCACCCAGCCGGCCATCATCGGCTTCCACGTCGCCGGCACCGATCGCGCGAAGGCCACCAGGTTGCTCATGCCGAAGCGGGACACGCCGCAGGCCCAGTACTCGGGAAGCCGGCTCAGGCAGGAGAGCGTCGCAAAGCCGCCGTAAGAGCCGCCGAAGACCCCGATCCGTTTCGGGTCGACCCAGTCGAGCCCACCCAGATACTGCGCCGCCGCCTCGAAGTCGCGCAGGTCGCCGCCGCCGAAGTCGCGGTGGATCAGTCGCTGGTATTCCCGGCCGTACCCCGTGGAACCCCGAACGTTCGGGGCAAACACGGCCACGCCTCGGCTAACCAGAAACTGATACAGCCCGCTGAGGTTATACGCGGGACGCTCCTGAAACTCCGGGCCGCCATGGATCGATATCGCCACGCCGAACGGTCCCTCGCCGAGCGGGCGGTACAGCCAGCCGGGTATCCGGCGGCCGTCAAAGGTCGGGTACCGGATGAGCTCCGGGTCGACGGTCACGGTGGCCGTGTCCGGCCCGCTGTAGGTCAGCCAATCGAGTCGGCCGCTGCCGAGGTCGATGACGGCGATGTTGCTCGGTCGGGCGCCGGCGGCCAGGCGGACGGCGAGCCGCGATCCATCCGCCGACAGCGCGATGCGGTGAACCGTGCTGACCAATAAGCTGGGAAGCTCCAGGTCGCGCCCGGACGACAGGTCTCGGACGTGGAGCCGGGAGTCACCGTCCACGTTCACCGTCCACGCCAGAACTCGTTCGTCGCTGGAGAGCGCGACGTGCTCGACGTCCCACTCCGGCGTGACGAGCCAGTGCAGGGTTCCGCTCTCGACGTCCATCCGAGCGAGTCCCACGAAGTCCCGGCCGGCATCGCTGAGGGTGAGGATCCCGCCGTCCAGCCAAGGACCGGCCGTGAACTTAGCCGCGGCCTCGCTGGGCCGACGCGCGGTGCCGTCCGGTGCGGCGATGTACACCGGCTGATCGATCATTGACCGAAGGTCCGTCGCACTCGACTGGCTGCCGTCCGGCGACCACTGTCCAGGGAACATGAAGCGGCCGGCGTCCGATACCCGCCGGGAGTTCCCGCTCACAAGATCGAGAAACAACAGGTCCTGGACCGACTGGTCCCGGTCGTTGCCTCCGTAGCTTAGCCAGCGTCCGTCCGGGGAGATCCGCCCGAGCACGTGCTTGACGCCGGCGGCCTCCAGCAGAGGCTCGATCGTGCCACCGGCGGCCGGCACTCGGCGGATCTGGTGGCATTCATCGCCGTTCCGGTCCACTGAAAAGATCAAAAAATTGCCGTCCGGCGTCCACACGACGTCCCGGACGGCGCTGTCGGTGTAATCGGTGAGCCGGTGCTCCGGACCACCGTCAACCGGCTGCACGATCAGGTTGAACTGGCCATTCGCATCATCCACGTACGCCAATCGGCTGCCGTCCGGCGAGAACGCGAGCGGGGGCCCGAATCGCCGATTCGGGCGGTAGTTCAAATACCCTGACATGACTCTGTAGCGTACCACCGGCGGCATCAGCACTCTCCGGGCGCTGCGCGAACTACTCCGGCTGTTTAATGTTCCTCGCCGATGCAGCGTTCCGTTCCACGTGTCGTAGCGGAGGTCCTCGTGAAGAAGTCTCTGTTGATCGGCCTGACCCTGGCCGCTCTCCTTCTCGCATTCACCGCTGTCATGCAAGGCAAGGAGGCGCCGGCGACGCATTTGGGCTGGATGATCTGTGATGCATGTTGACGCATTCTGAGCGGCGTGACCCCATGCGCGGCTTCCTGGTCACGGCGGCATTCCTCGGGGTCGTTCTCTTGGTCTCCTTCTCGGCGCAGTTTCCCGTGACGGCTTCCTCAGGCTGGCTGCGAGTACGGCAGTCCATGGGCGTACTCTGGCCGCAGGGCTGGTTTTTCTATGCCGAGGCCCCGCGTCAGTCGGTGCCCGTACTTTACCGGGTGAAAGCCGACGGCAACGCATTCGAACTGAGCACACAGGCGCAAGGCGCTGCGCGGTACTGGTGGGGGATCCGGCGCACGAGCAGCGCCGATATGGTGGAAATCATGGAGCTCTATGGAGCGGTACCGCCGGCAGAATGGCATTCCTGCGGGACGGATTTTGTCGACTGCCTGCACGTCGTAAATGATTATTCCGTCGCATACGCCCTGCTCAACAGGTCAAACTATCCTGCATTCTGTGGCCGCTTCATCGTAGCAGTCGAAAGCCAGGCCGGTCGGCGCGGCCACCAGCCGATATACGCTCTCGAACAGCGGGTCGAACGGGCCGCGAGCGTGAATATCACATGCGCGCGCTGAGGGCACTGTCGACGCGTATCGAGTGGCAGCTCCACGGTTACGAACCACGTGTATACAGCCTTGCCCTTGCGCGAACAGTCCTTGCTTCGGTCACCTTCGTCACGATCGCGGTGACGCCCGACCGCGGGCTCTTCGCCTACTCTTCGACATCGCCGTCCGGCGTTCGATGCGACGGTCTCCGCGGGATTTCGCTGTGGTGCGTTGCCGGCCCCGAGCCGACAGGTCTGCTGGTGGCCCGCGTCGTTGCGCTGCTCGTACTGGGTGTCACGGCAATCGGGTATCGACCGCGCTGGACATGCGTACCGCACTGGTATGTAACCTTCGGCCTGGCCGTCAGCATGACGATGGCAAATGGTAGCGAGCATGTTTCGCGTGTCGGCACGATGTTGCTGATACCCATTTGCCTGGGCGACCGTCGTGTCTGGCAGTGGTCGCGGCCGGCACGCCTTCTCGAACCCCGGTGGCGCGGGTCCGCATACGCCGCAATGGTCCTTCTTCGTCTCCAGATTGCCATCATCTACATCGAAGCTGCAATAGCGAAGATGCTGGTGCCGCAGTGGCGAAACGGAACGGCCATGTACGCGGTCTTTGGTGACCCGATTTCGGGTGTGAACGGTTCGATCTACCGCTTTCTCGGACCGGCCATGGACAGTCGGTTAGTCGTCGGCACGCTGACCTGGGGAGCGCTAGTGCCTCGTCTTTGAACGTTGGCCGTGTAATCCGTTGGTTCGGAGGCCGTTTCGGGCAGGCTGTCCCTCTCGCTGTTGGTGTGGGAGGTGATGCCGGGTGGGACGACGCCCGGAAGTGTTCGTGCG
>NZ_JBTIXF010000113.1:0-8835 GCF_055793945.1 Plantactinospora sp. A48
CGACACCGACCAACACGACACCCAGCAGGCCGACCCGAACCCGATCGCCGCCTAACATCAAACCGGATCCCGCGATGGCCGTCTCTTACACCACTCGCGCGGACGCGACCTCTACATCAACGTAATGTCGACTGGATTGTGCCGTGGGGTTACGGTATCGATCCATCCTCGGACACGTTACTTCCACACCAGCCGCGATGATCGTTCGGGTTTGGTGGTGGCGTTGCCTGTTCGTTGAGCGGGCAACGCTGGCGGGGCGAACCCGAGGACCGTGCTGGGCGCCAGCTCGATCCGGGTCGTGTCGGACTCGACCGCCCAGGTGTCGTGGTCGCAGACAATGATCGCGTTGTAGCTGCGGAGGCTGTCGGCTATCGCGTCAGCGTCCGAGTCGGCCAGCTCGGCTAACTGGCGGCGTAGTCGCCGGTCGCCGCGGATGCCGTTCCAGAAGGTGGCCCTCCCGCACGTAAACGCTTCTCGGGCGGCTCGACGACCCGGGTCTGGCACTGCTGTGCCCGTGTCGGCGAACCCGCCTGACTGGGCCCGTTTCGCGGCCAGCAGATGCGCCGGGCCCACTCACCGAAGATGAGTATCGGCACTCAGGGCACGAGGCGCCGATCGCGGCATCGTGATGTCATGTCGTTGCGTGACGATGTCGAACCTCTGCGGGTACACCGCCGCCCGCCGGACCCGAGCGGACCGAACCCGTCGGGAGCCGTGGCGATGGGGGCCAGACCTCCCCGCCGCCGGGACCGGCTGTACCGGATCGTCGTGCGGACCCTCGCGGTGGCGTTGCTGCCGGTGGCGTGCCTGGTCGCCGTAGGCCGGACCCGGCGATCGGCGCGGCGGCTGGCCTGCCGCTGGGCACTGGCGGCGCGTTTCCCAGCCGAGAATCTCACCGGCCTGGCCCCGGCGACGCGTGCCGCGTTCGAGGCCGCCCGCACCCGGGCGCTGTGGTACGACGGCGAACTGATCGGCCTCACCTCCGGCCACCGGGCGGCACACCTGCAGGCGCGGCTGTTCACCGAGGCCGTCCGCCGCGAGGGATCGGTGGATGCCGCCCGCCGCTGGGTGCTCCCGCCACGCGAGTCGCGGCACGTCGCGGGGACCGCGCTGGACGTGCGGCCCGCCGAGGGCGCGCGCTGGCTGGAGGAACATGGCCACCGGTACGGTCTGTACCGGGTCTACGACAACGAGTGGTGGCATTTCGAACACTACCCGGACGGCGTCCCGCGCCGTCGTCCCCACCCGGGTGTGGGGGACGGATCCTGGGGCCGGGCCTCAGGCGGAATCGACCGATCGGCCACCATCTAGCCATGAACGAGCAACCGAGTCGACCAGCAGCCGCAGTCGGTTGGTTCACGCCGCGGTTACCGACGGTGCTGGGCGGGGTGGGCGGCTGCCTGCTCCTCGTGGTATGGACGTCACTCAGGTACGGCGGGATGTCGTCGTTCGGCCCCTCGCTGGGGGGCGCCCCGCGCGGGGCCGTGGGTTGGCTGGTGGTCCTCGTGCCGATCGGGGCGACCGTCGTGGCGCTGGGCGCCCTGCGCTGGTGGCCGTACCTGCTGGTTGCCTCGGGTCTGCTGGCCGTACCCGCACTGTTGCTGATCTCTGTCGAGGTGAGTCATCCGCTCGCCGTCAGCATCGTCACCCCGGCCGGATATCCGCTGGCGATCGTCGGGGTGCTGGCCTGTGCCCAGGGCTTGATGCGCGGGTCGCCCGGCTGGGGCGCCGCGCTCGCGGGGTTGTCCGTCGGCGCCCAACTGTTCGGCTCGATCCTCACCGGAGCGGAGTGGCTGACCCTGAACGACTCCAGCCCTGCCTGGCGCCCTGGCCTGATTGTGGCCGGCCTGCTGGGTCTGCTCCCGGCGGCCTGGCACGCCCGGCGCGGGGACCGCGACGCGGTCGGGCTGGCCGCCGTCGGCCGCTGGTCGTGGCGACGGGTCCGGCTGGTGCTGGCCGCCGCACTCGCGATGTGCCTAGTGATCCCGCTGTCCCTGGTGACCACCGAGCGGCTGGCGGGCCTGCTCGATGTCCCCTTCGACACTCTGTACCGGCACCCGTACGCGAAGGTCGCCATCATCGGGGCGATCACCCTCGTGGGCGCGACCGCCATCGCCGCCGTCGCCGGGGTGTGGTCCCTGGCCGGGGCGCTGACCGTCGCGACGGTGCGGGTCGCGGCCGTGGCACCGACGATCCTCGTCCTGGCCGCGCTGACGTACCAGGCCCCGGTACGGTTGCTCGGCGCGCTCGCCGGGCTGCTGCTGGGCGTGATCGCGGCTGGCAGCCGGTGGCGGACACCGCTCGCCGGCGCGCTGACGGTGGTGGCCGCGACGGCGCTGTTCATCGCCTACGCAGCGACGACGGGACAGCCGGCGAAGCTGGCCGAACAACGACACACCGTCCCGGTGCTGCTGATCCTCGTCCTGATCACCGCGGCGGGGGCCGGGGGCGCCGGAGCCACGGCGCCGGTGCTGGCACCGCGTGGCGCCCTGCCCGCCATGATCGGGCCGGTGGTGACCGTCCTGGCCGTGGCGGGATCGCAGACGGTGGCGGTGACCTACCTGCGAGACGGCCTACCGGAATCGTCCTATCTCAACCCGGTGAACCATCTGACCACGTCGGCTGTGCTGCTCCTGGTGGCGGGCGCCGCAACGGGCGGACTGGGTTTCGCCCACCACATCGCCGCCCGGCGGGCCGAGCGGAAGGAAGCGGAGCAGATCCGGCGCGAGGCCGCCGCCGCCGAGCGCGACCGGCTGGCCCGTCCCATTCACGACGGCGTGTTGCAGGTGCTCACGCTGGTCCAGCGGCACGGCGCCGAGCTGGGCGGCGACGGCACGCAACTGGCCGCGCTCGCCGCCGAGCAGGAGGTGGCGTTGCGTACCCTGCTCAGCGGGACGTCGACGCCGGGGCGCGGTGCCAGCGAGGACCTGCGAGCCGGCCTGACGGGCCTGGAGTCCCCGACCGTCGAGGTCGCGGCGCCGGCGGATCCGGTGTTGCTGCCGTCCACCACCGCTGCGGAGCTGACCGCCGTGGTCAGGGCGGCCCTGGACAACGTACGCCGGCACGCCGGCCCGAACGCCCGCGCCTGGGTTCTGGTGGAGGACGAGGGGGACGCGATACGCGTCACCGTCCGTGACAATGGGGTCGGATTCGCGCCGGAGCGGCTGGTCGAGGCGGCCGACGCGGGTCGGCTCGGCATCGCCCAGTCGATGCGCGGCCGGATCACCGACCTCGGGGGCACGATGACGATCGACAGCCGCCCGGGCGACGGAACCGAGGTGGAGTTCCTGGTACCGCGACGCCGGGTAGCGTGACGGTCGTGCCGGTACGGGTGATGGTGGTGGACGACCATCCGATGTGGCGCGACGCGGTGGCTCGGGACCTCACCGAGGCCGGGTACGACGTAACCGCGGCCGTGGGCGAGGGTGGTCAGGCGGTACGGGTGGCTCCGGCCGCGCGTCCCAAGGTGGTGGTGCTCGACCTCCAGCTGCCGGACCTGCCGGGCGTAGAGGTGATCCGTGGCCTGGTCGCCGCGGACCCCGGTGTCCGGATTCTGATGCTGTCGGCCAGTGGGGAGCAGCGGGATGTACTCGACGCCGTGAAGGCCGGGGCGACCGGGTACCTGCTGAAATCGGCGGCCCGGGCCGAGTTCCTCGAGGCGGTGGCGCGTACCGCCGTCGGCGATCCCGTCTTCACCCCCGGGCTGGCCGGCCTGGTGCTGGGCGAGTATCGGCGTCTCGCCGCCGCGCCCGCCCAGCCCGCCGACACGCCCCGGCTGACGAGCCGGGAGACCGAGGTGCTCCGGCTGGTCGCCAAGGGCCTGTCCTACCGGCAGATCGCCGAGCGGTTGGTGGTGTCACACCGCACGGTCCAGAACCACGTGCAGAACACGCTCGGCAAGCTCCAGTTGCACAATCGGGTCCAGTTGGCCCGCTACGCCATCGAGCACGGGCTCGACGCAGAAGCCTGACTGGCCGGGCGGGCGTTCACCCCCGCATCCGGGCGGTTCTCGGTCCAGGGCCTCGGTCGGACTCGTGATCCCCGACTTCACCAGGCCGTGTCGCGAGGCGTTGCCAGGGGGCGGGAGCACCCGGCCACGTTGACAATACGTACGTACGGTTTTCAGTCGGCGACAGCCGGGCCACCGCGAGCGGTCCAGGTGCCACCGACCATGTTTGTTCACCAGGTCTGTTCGGCTGCCCGGACGAGCATCTCGTTGACCGCGACGTGTCGCTGCCTGGTGACCATGTAGGCCACGGCGTCGGCGATGTCCTGCGGGCGTAGCAGTTCGATGCTCGTGATCTGCCGCATGACCTCCTCCCGTACGCCGTCGCGCAGGTGTGTGGCCAGTTCCGTGGCCACCGTTCCGGGTGCCACCACGCCGACCCGTACCCGCTTTGGTTGAAGTTCCTGTCGGGTCGCTTCGGAGAAGGCGTTCACCGCGGACTTGGTCAGGGCGTAGACCGCCTGTCCCGGTCGGGCCACCCGGCCGGCGGTGGAGCTGATGGTGACCAGGTCGGCGACCCGGCGTGGGGGGCGCTGCGCGGCGTTTACCAGGTGTGGCAGGGCCGCCCGGGTCACCCGGAGTACGCCCTCGATGTTGACCGCGATCATCTGGTCCCACTCCCGCTCGGGCGCGTCCTCGACGGGGCCGACGAAGCTCACTCCGGCGTTGTTGACGACCGTGTCCAGCCGACCGAGATCTCTGACGACCCGCTCGATCGCCGCCTCTGCCTGTTCCGGGTCGGTGATGTCGGCCTCCAGCACCAGGGCGGCACCGCCGGCCGTCTCGATCTCCTCGGCAACGGTACGGAGGCGGTCGGCGCGGCGGCCCAGGAGCGCCACGGTGGCGCCGCCCGCCGCCAGGGTTCGCGCCGTCGCGGCGCCGATCCCGCTGCTCGCCCCCGTCACCAGGGCCACGGTGTCCAGCAACGATTCGGTCATCGTCCATCCTCCAATAGGATCCTAGAAGCGGAGCACCGTCCGCATAGAGCTGAAGCGTAAGCGGAGCAGGCTCCGTTTACCAACCGGAGGGAGGGCTGTGTGACCGAAGAGGCAGGTGGCCGCCTACGTGCCGACGCGAAGATGAACCAGGACCGCGTCCTGACCGCCGCCCGCCGCGCCTTCGCCCGGGACGGTACCGGTGCATCGCTGCGGGAGGTGGCAAAGGACGCCGGCGTGGGCATCGGCACGCTCTACCGGCGCTTCCCCACCCGGGAGGACCTGGTCTGGGCGGTGTACCGCGGCGAGGTCGACCGGATCTGTGCCAGTGCCACCGAACTGCTGGCCCAGCACCCGCCGGCCATCGCGCTGCACAGCTGGATGCGGTCCTTCCTCGATTTCCTCGCCACCAAGCGCGCCATGGCCGACGTCATCAGAGCCGCCCTCGCCGGCGACGAGGAGCAGCGGTTGGAGGTGCGGGACCGGATCACCACCGCGCTGGCAACACTGCTCACGGCGGGCGCCACGGAAGGGACCATCCGCACCGACATCGCCGCCTTCGACGTGCTGATGGCACTCGGCGGGATCTCGCTGATCGCCGGCGAACCGGACCAGCGGGCGCAGGCCACCCGCCAGTTGAAACTCCTGATGGATGCCCTCCGGCCCGTGCCCTTCGGGCCGGCGGCCAGCCGCCGGTAGACCAGCGCGACCCCGACCCCTGCGTCAGCGCTCGATCGTCGTGTCGCCCCGGGACGCGCGAGCGCCCCGATGATCAGCGGCCAGCGTACCCAGGCCTTGTTGGAGGCCAGATGGGCCAGTGCGATGCCCACCGCGGACATCGGCAGGAGAATGACGCCGACCTGATAGGCGGAGTAGCCGCCGGCGTTGATCTGGCCCGGATGCGCGCGTTCGTTGCCGGGTACCGGTCGCGGCGGACGTTGGGCCGGCCATGCTGGTGGACCTGGCCGCGCCTGCCTGAGCAAAAAAAATCCTGGGTGGGTTGTCGAAGTGGGGTGCGGCTGTTCGAGGGAGCGGGTGAAGGGCCGGACAAGCCGACCCGCCGCGAAGGGCAACGATCATGATCGAGCAGCTGACCTCCGGCACGCCGACCGCCATGACCTGCGACCCGGCGGTCAGGGTCACCAAATCCCTGTTGGGCTACGGGGTGATCGCCGGCCCGTTGTATGTCACCGTGTCGCTGGTCGAGGTGTTCACCCGCGCCGGGTTCGACCCGACGCGGCACGCGTGGAGCATGCTCAGCAACGGCGACCGGGGGTGGATCCACATCGTGAACTTCCTGGTGAGTGGCCTGATGACCGTCGCGTTCGCGGTCGGGCTCCGTCGGGCGCTCGGCAGCGGGGCCGGGGCGCGCTGGGCACCGCGGCTCATCGGCGCGTACGGCGTCAGCCTGATCGCGGCCGGTCTGCTGCGCGCGGACCCGGGGTTGGGTTTCCCGGTCGGTACTCCGGAGGGTCCCGGCACGATCAGCTGGCACGGCTACGGTCACTTCGCCGCCGGTGCCGTCGGGTTCGGTTGCCTGGTCGCGGCGTGTTTCGGGCTGGCCCGCCGGTTCGCGGCCGAGGGCGTCACCGGTTGGGCGTGGTCATCGCGGGCCGTCGGCGTGGTGTTCGGTGCCAACTTCCTGGGTCTGACCGCCGGTGCCGGCGCGGCCTGGAGCATCCTGGCCTTCACCGGTGCCGTCCTGTTGGTTTCCGGTTGGCAGGCGGCCGTCGCGGTCGACCGCTACCGGCGGGTGTCGCACTGATTCGGCACATCCGATGGACGTTCGTTTTGAACCGTATGAAATAGACCAGGAGGAGAAGGCAATGCGTTATCTGGTGATTCTCAAGGCAGCCCAGCCCGATGGCCAGCCGCCCGCCGCGCTGATGGAGGCGATCGCGAAGCTCGGGATGGACGCGACCAACGCCGGCGTGCTGCTGGACATGGGCGGGCTGGCTCCCACGGCGAACAGCGCCCGGATCGCCGTCACCGCCGGCGGGCTCAGCGTCGTTGACGGTCCCTTCGCCGAGGCGAAGGAGCTGATCAGCTACGTGGTGTACGACGTGCGGTCCAAGGAGGAGGCGGTCGAGTGGGCCGGCCGGTTCATGCGGTTGCACCGTGACCTGTGGCAGGGCTGGGAGGGTGAGGCTGAGGTGTCGCGGGTCTTCGGGCCGGAGGACTTCGCGCCGCAGGGATGAGCAGGCGAACACCTTGATGGTGGTTGGATCGGTAGCCATGACGGCTACCGATCCACATCGCGTTGTCGAGGCGGTCTGGCGGATCGAGGCGGCTCAACTCATCGCGAGCCTGACCAGGATCGTGCGCGACGTCGGCCTGGCCGAGGAGATCGCCCAGGACACCCTCGTCATCGCCCTGGAGCAGTGGCCGGAGCGGGGCGTACCGCGGGATCCGGGGCCGTGGCTGATGGCCACCGCGAAGCATCGGGCGATCGACCTGGTCCGGCGGCGGATCCGGTACGGCGAGAAGCTCGCGGAGGTCGGCCGGGCTCTGGCGGTCGCCCCGATCGACGAGAAGGACGCCGTGGACGACGCGTTGGACGATCACGTCGGCGACGACCTGCTGCGGCTGATTTTCATCTCCTGCCATCCGGTGCTGTCGACGGAGGCGCGTACCGCGCTCACCCTGCGCGTGCTCGGTGGCCTGAGCACCGAGGAGATCGCCAGGGCCTTCCTCGTCGCCGAGCCGACCGTTGGACAACGAATCGTGCGGGCCAAGCGCACACTGGCCGCCAAACGGGTGCCGTTCGAACTACCGCCGCCGGATCAGCTCGCCCAGCGGCTCGCCTCGGTCCTGGAAGTTCTCTACCTGATCTTCAACGAGGGTTACTCGGCGACCGCGGGCGAGGACTGGATGCGGCCCGACCTCTGCCGGGAGGCTCTGCGGCTGGGCCGGGTGCTGGCCGGGCTGATGCCGGATCAGGCCGAGGTGCACGGGCTGGTCGCGCTGATGGAGATTCAGTCGTCGCGGATGTGGGCGCGGACCGACGGGGCCGGTGCGGCGATTCTGCTCGGCGACCAGGACCGGGCCCGCTGGGACCGGTTGCTGATCCGGCGCGGCCTCGCCGCCCTGGCTCGGGCGCAGGAGATCGGCGGTGCGCTCGGACCGTTCGTGTTGCAGGCCGAGATCGCGGCCTGTCACGCTCGAGCCCGGTCCGTCCAGGAGACCGACTGGTCGCGGATCGCCGCGCTCTACCTGGTGCTGTCCTACGTCTGGCCGTCGCCGGTCGCCGAGTTGAATCGGGCGGTCGCGGTCGGGATGGCCCAGGGGGCGGCCGAGGGTCTGGAGATCGCTGACACGGTGCGGGCGAGTGGGGCGCTGGATCAGTACCCGCTGCTTCCCGCCGTACGAGCTGATCTCCTGGAGAAGCTCGGCCGGACCACAGAGTCCCAGCAGGAGTGGGCGCGAGCCGCCGCGCTGACCCGCAACGCCAAAGAGCGGGAGATCTTCCGAGCGAAGGCAGGCGCCTGATCCCGCCAGGTCCCCCTCGGCGCCTCCGGCGCAAGGTCTCCGGGACACCGAGGTGGCGCAGGCGTGCCGGGCCTGACGGGTCCGCGGCGTCCAGCACCGCACAACCAAGATCACCAACAGCATCGAAAGTGTGCCAGAGCCAGTTTTCCGGCGGAGCCGACACACCTCGAGGACTCGTCGGGCGACAGCGGGTCAACCAGCTCAGGGTGCGCTCGACGATCCACCGGCGCGGTAGCAGTTGGGAGCGCCGGATCAGCACTGCAAGGCGGAGTGATGGTGTTCGGACGGTGGCGCTGTCAACGGCGGCCGAATCTGGACCCCTCTGGGTCGGTTGAAAACGGACCCCCCTCGTGTTGGTTGATCTGCTAGTCGTTGGTTTTGGTGGCCGCGGGGACGCGGCCGAGG
>NZ_JBTIXF010000114.1:0-8689 GCF_055793945.1 Plantactinospora sp. A48
TCGCGAACACCGGCCGGCGCCAGCAGGCCCTGGCCCCGGCCGAGGAAGCCACCGGCATCTACCGCCGGTTGGCCGAGGCGAACCCGGACGCCTACCTGCCCGACCTCGCCATGTCGTTGAACAACCTCGGCAACCGCCTGTCCGGGTTGGGGCGGCGGGAGCAGGCGTTGGCCCCGGCCGAGGAAGCCACCGGCATCTACCGCCGGTTGGCCGAGGCGAACCCGGACGCCTACCTGCCCGACCTCGCCATGTCGTTGAACAACCTCGGCAACCGCCTGTCCGATCTGGGGCGGCGGGAGCAGGCGTTGGCCCCGGCCGAGGAAGCCGTTACGATCCGGCGCCGGTTGGCCGAGGCGAACCCGGACGCCTACCTGCCCGACCTCGCCACGTCGTTGTGGGCGTACGGATGGGTGTGTGTGAACGTGAAGGCCAACTACGCCAAGGCACTGGAATCGGTCACCGAAGCGATCAGCCTCTATGAGCCGCTCACCCGCCAGCTGCCGCGGATGTTCGCCGGACAGCTATTCTCGGCATACCGGACCTTGGCGGACGTGCTTGACGGCCTTGGCCGTACCGAGGAGGCCACCGAGTTGCGCCAACAGCTCGACGAGGCGACCGGCGGTGGGACAGACACGCAATGACGGTTGGGGTTCGGGAGGACCCGGGCGGGTGCGCACGAAGGTCCCCGACCTTACGAGCGACAGCCGCCCGTTACCCGACACAGCGGCCCGCTCGCCTACATCGATCGCTCACCCGACTCACCACGATTACCACAACCAGCAGTCGCAGCGTGCATAAAATGCATGACTCTTGGCGACAGAAACGCACGGATCTGTCGCGATTCGGGCGGCGGCCCACGTCCACCGGTTACTCATCGTGAGCAACGGACGGGCGTCGTCGGGGACGACCGGCACCGCAAGGTCCCCCAGCGCCACTCGCCCAGGCCTCTGCACATTTGGTGTACTTGGCTCTGCATCGGAACCCGTACGCCGACACTCTGATCGCCACCCGGACCTGGCTGACCGTGATCCGCCTGCCGCCCTACGCGCCGGACCTCAACCCCACCGAGGGCGGTCTGGCGCTGGGTGAAATGTGGCCTCACCAACATCGCCGTCAACGGCGTCGACCACCTCGCCGACCTGGTCAGACAACGGCTACGAGCGTGCCAGCATCAGACCGATCTTCCTCGCCGGTTTCTTCGTCAACACCGGCATGGCCCTCGGCCCCGAACCACCAAGACGGTCCGAACGTCAGCCTTCTAACCTCTGTAGCTACGGCGAGCGCGCCATAATCAAGTGCTGTTTTCAACCCATTGCCACCGGTCTACGCTGTGGCTCGAGGCCCGCCAGGGACCCGATATCCGCACGCTGGAAGCGATGTCTAGAGGCGCAGTGACGCGCTAGGACGGAATCACAGGCGGCGAGTGCCAGCAACTGAGAGGCAGGTATGAGAGCAGACACGGTTCAACTCGTCCACGTCTTCGGCACTGACCGCCGGCACGTGGTTCCGGTCTTCCAGCGCCCCTACGTGTGGGAGGAGGAGCGCAACTGGGAACCTCTCTGGTCCGATGTCCGGATGGCGGCCGAGGAGGTCGAGGCGGAGATCAGTGGGGCCACGATGACCTTCGCCGGCGCGCCCCGCACGCACTTCCTCGGGGCGATCGTACTGGAGCGGCTGCCCCCGGCCCCCGGACGAATCCTCGCCATGAATGTCATCGATGGGCAGCAACGCCTCACGACCCTTCAGGTGTTACTCGCCTCGTGCTGGGCGGCGGCGCACGAGCATGCTGCGGACAACGCGGAAGCCCTGCTGAAACTATTCCTCCACAACACCGCGCAGCTCGTCCACAAGGACCATCCGTACGAACGGTACAAGGTCTGGCCGTCCCTACCGGACCGCGACGGGTTCAAGAAAGTCTTCGCAGCCGAGCTCCCAGCAAGGCGGGCCGACGAACACCGACTGCTGACGGCACGCCGGTACTTCGACGACGAAGTGCACGCCTGGCTCTCCGCATCGAGCAAGCCCGTTGAGCGAGCGGACGCCCTTGTCATCGCTCTGCGGGAGCGGCTGGGTCTCGTGGAGATCCAGCTAGAGGCCCAGGACGACGCGCAGGTCATCTTCGAGACCTTGAACGACCGCGGCACCCGCCTTCGGGCCTCCGATCTCGTAAAGAACACCCTCTTCCGGATCGCGGAGCAACAAGGACAGGACGTAGCGACCCTGCACGCCGAGTACTGGACGTCCTTCGACACGGCGTGGTGGGGCGAGGAGGTGACGACGGGTCGAATCAAGCGAGCCCGCATTGACCTGCTGCTGTCGTACTGGCTGTCCATTCAGACCGGACATGAGGTGCCAGTCGAGCGGTTGTTCGCCGACTTCCGCCGCTGGCAGGCCAGCACGCAGATGTCCGCAGCGGAGATTCTCGCTGACCTGGCTCACCACGGTCGGGCCATGCGAAAGATGGAGAACCTTCTGGGGGCCGACCCCACCGGACGGCTGCTTGAGACACTCAGCATGCTCAACACCACGACTCCAGTGCCAATCCTGCTACACCTGCAAGCCCGAGAAGGGGTGAGTGTCGAACAGCGGTCCATCGCAGCGCGCGCAATCGAATCCGTGATCGTGCGCAGGTTCGTCTGCGGCCTCACCACCAAGGACTACAACCGGCTCTTTCTGTCCATCCTGCAGAAGATCCGTACAGCCGACGATGCGGTGGTGGGTGATCAGCTACGAGACCAACTCGCCGCACAGACTGCGGAGTCGCGGCACTGGCCGGAGGACAGCGAATTCATGACCGGCCTCCTGCAGGAGAACCTGTACCGAGTCCTACGCGGCCCTCGGCTGCGAGTGTTGCTGGCCGGACTGGAGGCGTCGCTACGCGGCACGAAGAGCGAGTTGTCCTTCAGCCCCGCCCAAGCCGCCAAACTCAGCGTCGAACATCTCCTGCCACAGGAATGGGAGCAACACTACCCGCTGCCCGCCGACAAGACCGTGGACGCGGCCAAGGCCCGGCGCAACAGGGTACTCCATCAGCTCGGCAACCTGACCCTCACCACCACGAGCCTCAACTCATCCATACGGAACGGGCCATGGCTGGCGAAGCGTGCCGAACTAAACAAGCATGCCGTACTTCTGTTGACCGCTGCAACTGTCCTCCAACCGCACGAGATCATCCCCCAACCGATGGCGTCGACCTGGTCCGAGGGATGGACCGACGAGCACATCGAGATGCGCACTTTCGTGCTTGTTCGCCTCGCACTCAAGATCTGGACGCGGCTTGACTGAGCCAGTGGACCTACCCCGCCGCCCCACTGTCAGCTAGTGCCCCGTCATGCAGCTTTGAACGAGTAATCCGGGGGACTGTAAAACGAACGGCCCTGTCTCACATTCGGTGGTGACGGAGGGTGGCGAGTGTCGTTGCTCCTGCGTGGAGGATGTCAACAAGCTTGTACAGGCGGTGTTCTCGGGGTTGTCCCCGCTGGTCATCGAGGATGTGGTCGACGAGGGTGAGCGGATCGTGGTGCAGGCCCGGACGCCGCGTGACACCACGGTCTGCCCGAGGTGCGGGGCTTCGTCCGGGCGGGTGCACGGCTATCACTGGCGGACGGTCGCCGACGTTCCGGTCGACGGGCGCCGGGTGGTGGTCCGTGTGCGGGTGCGGCGTCTGGTGTGCCCCACGCGCGGCTGCCGCCACACCTTCCGTGAACAGGTCCCCGGGGTGCTGGAGCGATACCAGCGCCGTACGGCCCGTCTGAACAGGCAGGTCAAAGCCGTGGCCACGGAGCTGGCGGGCCGGGCAGGGGCCCGTTTGCTGGCGATACTGGCCATGGGCCTGTCCCGTCACACGGCCCTGCGCACCCTGCTGGGTATCCCGTTACCCATCAGGCGGACGCCCCGCGTGATCGGTATTGACGACTTCGCTCTGCGCCGGCGGCACCGCTACGCCACCGTAGTGATCGACGCCGAGACACATGAGCGGATCGATGTACTACCGGACCGCACCGCCGACACCCTCGAGGCGTGGCTGCGGAAGCATCCGGGTGTCGAGGTCGTGTGCCGCGACGGCTCTGCCACCTATGCTGAGGCCATCCGCCGTGCCCTGCCCAACGCGGTGCAGGTCGCCGACCGGTGGCACCTGTGGCATAACCTGTGCGACGCCGCGCTGAGCGAGGTGAAGGCGCACAGCACCTGCTGGGCCCCCGTCCTGGACGCACCCATCTACGACGGGCCCCGCGCACAGACGACCCAGCAACGCTGGCACCAGATCCATGACCTGCTCAACCAAGGCGTGGGCCTGCTGGAGTGCGCCCGCCGCCTGCAGTTGGCCCTGAACACCGTCAAGCGCTACGCGCGCGCCGACCGGCCCGAGCGGATGCTCCGCGTCCCCAAGTACCGCGCCAGCCTCGTCGACCCCTACCGCGAGCACCTACGCAAACGTCGGACCGAGGACCCAGGCGTCCCCATCAAGCACCTCTACCAAGAGATCAAAACCCTCGGCTTCACCGGCTGCCTCAACCTCCTGCACAAGTACATCAACCAAGGCCGCGCGGACGCCGACCGCAGCCACATCTCCCCACGCCGCCTCGCCCAAATGATCCTCACCAGGCCCGACAACCTCAAACCCGAGCATCGAGACCTACTGGCACGACTCACCGCAGCCTGCCCCGAGATGACCCACCTGGCCGCTCATGTCCAGGCTTCGCCGAACTCCTGACGCCTCACGCGGGAAACGCCGACCGGATCTCGTTCTGGACCGCCCGAGTCCGCGCGGCCGATCTACCCCAACTACACGCCTTCACCCGCGGTCTGGAGCGGGACCGCGACGCCGTGAACGCCGCGCTCACGCTTCCCTACAGCAACGGCCCCACCGAAGGCGTCAACACCAAGACCAAAAGAATCGCACGCCAAATGCACGGACGAGCAGGCTTCACCCTGCTCCGCCACCGCATCCTCCTCGGATAACACCACCCTCCGTCACCACCGAATGTGAGACAGGGCCGTTCGTTTGACAGACCCGCTTCCGGCCGTAACCTCGACAGCAGTTTGTGACCTGCCACGACGAGCCGCTCGTATGTCGAGGAAGCCACCACAGCGGTGCACGATGAGTAGCAGCGGCTGGGGATAGGCACGAGATGCCTTTCGGATGGATTGAAGATCCTGCACGCTTGGCCCACCCCCCGCAGGGTGACTGTGCCAGTCGCCGACATAGCCCATCCAGGGGTGCCCGAGAGTGGCGATCGCCCGGTCGAGGACCCGCTGGGCAAGGTTCTCGCGCCGGATCCACGAGGTGCCGGAGGCGGCCGGATCCACTACCTCGACGGCAGAACGGACGATCACAATCTCGTTGTCCCACCATCCAAGAAGCAGACCGCCGGCCTCCAGCGGTGCCGCACGTCTGGCCGCTTCATCGATGGTCTGACGAGCGTCGGAGTGAATCATTACTGGAACTGTCCCGGTCACAACGCCACCGGGACGGAAACGGCATCTGGTGTGAGCAGACCGAGCCGGTCGAAGGGCGGATCAGGCTGGGGCCGGCGAACATCGGCCATAGTCGCCGGCAGGGCGCATTGGTGGGTCGCTTGGTCGATGATCATCCGGCAGGCGAGCTCGGCGGCGGCGATAACCGCCGCTGGTGGCGTCCGCGAGATAGGTTCACCGCACCCGGCCTCCCGTGCTCCTGCGCGGACTGGTTCGCTGGCCAGGGCCGGTAGGTGTTGTTCTGCGCGACGCAGGGGAAAACGGTCAGCCCTGATGATGTCGCCCTCGCGCTGTACACACGCGGAAATAACCGTGTGACCGGTCCCTGCGCCGACGATGTCAGCGGCCGTCGCGAGCAGGCTGCTGGCACCGGCGTGGGCGGTGGCGTCGAGCACCACGTTGTGGGTCTTGACCAGCTCGACGGCGTCACCCAGCCGGATGATGTCCCAATTCTGCCGCTCCACCTCGCCAACGTCGAACCCTGTGGCCGCCAGCCGGTCCATGACAGCGGTGACCTTGTACTTCCCGACGTCGGTACTGCCGGCGAGGTGACGTACGACATTGCCGGGACGCAGACGCTCACCGTCGATCAGAGTGAGACGGCGGACGCCGGAGCGGAACAGGATGTCGGCGGCGAAAGATCCGAGCCCCCCGGCGCCGACCACGGCGATCCGGACATCAGCCAGTTCCACAGCGGTGGTACCCGCGCGTATCGACCGGGTGGCCAGGCTGGTGTCGGCGCTTTCGCAGGCTGTGATCGACGGAACGGGGCCGCCGCGCTGTACAGCAACGGCCAGGGCCGCGCGGTGGCCGTTGCGGGAGTACCTCAGCAGGAGATAGCCGACGGCACCGAGCGCGATCAGACGAGTGACTTCATCGGCACCTTCAAGAGCCTGCGCGAGATCGGCCCATTCCCGAGGTGGGGAGCTGACCTCCCCCAGATCATCGACCCACGCGAGTCCACGGTCCTTTGGATGTAGCTGCTGAGGTCCTCGCAGCGCGATGACCCCCGGCCGCCGGTTGCCGGTCACCTTGATGGTGCGCGGTGTGGGCCCCGGTGCCGTCTTGTAGAGCCCGACTTTCCCGGTGAGCACGTCGGCGTCGTATAGCACGAGAGTGCTGGCGTCCTGCTCCAGGTACCGTTCGAGGTCGCAGACATCATCGTCCTGCCAGCCGACGGCCGTCTGTTCCAGCCAGTTCCGCACCCGATCCAGCAGAACCTGGGGTTCGCGCCATGGCGCGGCGTCGACCGGATGGGCGCTGCCGTCCCAGAGGCAAAGGTTGCCGTGAAGCCCCGGCGGGGCAGGCCGGTCGATGTGGAAGGTCAGCTCCATCGTTGTTCCGGGATCGAGCACCCGAACCGCCGGCGCGGCGAACGGAAACCGATCGGTCAGCTCCACCTCGATGCGGGCATGGACGAGGCCGTGGACCGGGTGCTGCCACGCCAGGTCGCCGCGTAGCCGATGCCCGTCGTCGCCGAAGCCCAGTTCCCCGAGGCGCGCACGCCAGGAGTCGGCTTCGGCGACGAGGCCGCTCTGCCAGGAGCTGATCATGCGTAGCGGCCACTCCCGGCCGGCACGGTGGACGCGCCCCGGGTCACCGCCGACGCCTGCTTCCTGGTGCCATCGGCGTTGCAGTACTCCGGCAGCGGGAAGACGTACTCCTCGGTCGTGGTGTTCTTGGTCGTGCCGAACAGCTCACGCCACTTCACCGCGGCCGGGCAGTCCTCCACGTCCAAGGCGTCTTCGGCCAGCGTCGCCGCCTCGGCGATCCGCTCGGCCGCAGCAGCCAACTGCTCTGCCGTGGCCTTGGTCTTGATCTTCTTGCCGTCCAGCGTCGGGTCGTCGAGGCCCTCATCGGCAACGTCCACGAGCAGGTCGGCGATCTCGCGGAGCACGACGGTCAGGTACCCGGCGTACGTCGTCTCGTCCGGCTTGACGTTGCTGAACGCGTGATACGTGAGAACCTCGAAGAAGTAGCCGCCGGGCTGGTCATCGACCCAGACCCGGCGGATCTGACGGACGAGCTTGACCACGGGAACGTAGACCCCGCTGCCGGGATCGTCGTCGTAAAGCAGGTAGTCCTTGTTCGCCTGCGTCGTCAGCTCGGCCATCTTGGTGGGATTGGTCTCGACCCACCGGGCATTCCCGTCGTCCTCGATCTTCTCCGGGATCTCCCAGTGATCCCCGCACGGCCGGGCGATGACCACATCGACGGACAAATCGTAGTTCGGGAAGTCCACCATCACAGACCGATGCTGGCGCGTGACCCGGTCGGGGAATGCTGCCTCCAGAACAGCCTCGACGTGGTCGAGGATCTTGCCAGGGCGCAGGTCTTTACCGGCCTTGCTCAGCCGGACGAACACGTCGACGTCCTTGACCCGACGGATCGACACGTGCCGGCCGTAGGAGCCGATCAGCAACGGATCGACCCCGAGCTTCACCAGGAGGCCGTCTGCCTCCAGCGCCGCCGTGACTTCGGCATGCGCAGACTGGGCGTGCTTGGCGTCCTCGGTCGGCTCGATGTTGCTCAGTGCCGTCTTGAAGTGGGTGGCCAGCGTGGCCATGTGCTCTCCGTTCCCTGGGCTGGCAGGTGCGCCTGGTACGGCCGCCGAGGGGGTGAGGTCACGGCCAGTTTCTACGACGCTGTGCACGGCGCCCGCATTCCCGAAAGAGCCGAGCACCGACGGGACGGTACGGCGCGGGTACGACAACCTCGCCCACCAGCAGGACCAGCCGCCAGTTTTGGCCGTACCGGAGGAACACCACGTCAGCCGTTCGGCGGAGCAGGGAACGGTTCGTGCACGTTCGCAACTGGGTTGAAGGTGTTCGCCGCCCACTGCCCGGGGGTCGACGCAGCCAGCCGGGCGCCGAGCGCCACAGCGATCGCCACCGGCCCGCTCAGAAAGATCGCGTGATGACCCGTCCGCGCCTCGGCCGGCGACGGCGCGGTATCCCACGCGTTGTACGTCTGCGAGATGACCCCGTTGAACGTCCTCATGTCCTGCTTCAGCAGCCTGTTCTCGTTGCGAAGCAGGAGCAGCCACCCGATGCCGCGCTCACGACACGCCTTCATGAAGTGCGCGTTTACCAGCGCCTTCGGGACTGTACAAATAACGGCTGATCGACCGATCAAGGGAGAGACGCCAGATGATGACCGAGACCATCGTGGAACAGCCGGCCGTGGAGCCGTCGGGTGTGGTCACGGATGA
>NZ_JBTIXF010000115.1:0-6444 GCF_055793945.1 Plantactinospora sp. A48
ATCCAGAATCGTGGTGTACTGCGACTGCGACAACTTCCCCGCCGCCACCGCCGCACCAAAATACCGATTCGTCTGCGCCGCCGCCGCACCCAACGTCGTCGCGGCACTGGCCGGAAGGGCGAACGCCAGCGTCAGTCCGGCGGCGGTCGCCGTGGCGGCGAGCGGTGGGAGGAGCCTTCTCGCCCACCGTCGGCGGCCGGGGAGTCTGCTCGTACGGTCTGACTCGGTCATCTTCTCGATGCCTTTCGGGTCGGGATCCGCGATCCTCCTGCTGAACGGAGCCGCACTCGGACGCGGATCGGGGCGGGCGGCCAGGTCGATGCCCTGGGGCGGTGGCGACCGGCTCCCGGACGCGGCGCCGAAGTCACGCCGGTCGGCATGACTTGTTAGCGAACACACCGCCGAGGTCGCGGTGTGGAGCTGGTGTTTGATGGATGTGTCGGGAACGTTAACATCGACGGTCGCGATATTGCTAGACGGTGTCGTGTACCGCAGGACGACTCTTGCGGAGTGACGTCCTTCAAAGTCCCATCGATCTTCGGCTCCGGCGGTGCCCGCTCCGACCGGAGCCCGGCATCGCCGGACACCCCTATCCGGAGAGTGACGGCGCCGGGCCGGCCGACCGGATTCCCCGGTCTCCGCCGGACCCCGTCGGTGGGCCCGCCACCGGACGGCGGCAGCGCACTGACCTGCACCGATCCGGTCCCGGCCGCCAGAGCACGCCCGTGTTACCCAAGCGTTACGCGACCCGCCGTTGACCACCACTTTGTTAGCGATAACACTGGGCGTCGCCGGCCTACCCGGACACCGTCACGCAGGTATCGGGTGCCCCTGGCCAACGTACGTGGCACCAGTAGGACAGGCCACGGACGCCACCAGGGCAACCGGCCGTGCGGCATCCGGCCGGAATCGGCCGTACCACGATGGGGAGGACAGCTGATGAAACTCGTACGGCTCACGGCGGTGGCCGGCGCGGTACTGCTCGCCACGGCGATGAGCGCCTGCGGGTCCAGCACCAAGACGGCGGACCAGAGTTCGAGCTCCGGTTCGAACGCTGGCGCGCTGGTCGGCGTCACCATGCCGAACAAGGTATCCGAACGCTGGGTGCACGATGGTGACAACGTGCGGTCGGCGCTGGAGAAGCTCGGCTACAAGGTCGACCTGCAGTACGCGGAGGACGACATCCCGACCCAGGTCAACCAGGTCGAGAACCAGATCACCAAGGGCGCGAAGCTGCTGATCATCGCCTCGATCGACGGCACCGCGCTGACCACCCAGCTACAGGAGGCCGGGGACAAGGGCGTCAAGGTCATCGCCTATGACCGGTTGATCCGCAACAGCCCGAACGTCGACTACTACACCACCTTCGACAACTTCAAGGTGGGCGTGCAGCAGGCCACCTCGCTGCTGGTGGGCCTCAAGCTCAAGAACGCCGACGGCACCGACGGCTCGGCCAAGGGGCCGTTCAACGTCGAGCTGTTCGCCGGATCGCCCGACGACAACAACGCCACCTTCTTCTTCAACGGCGCGATGTCGGTGCTCCAGCCGTACATCGACAAGGGCACCCTGGTGGTCAAGAGCGGCCAGAAGGACTTCAAGACCGTCGCGATCCTGCGGTGGAAGGCAGAGGTCGCCCAGGCCCGCATGGAGAACATCCTCACCAAGACCTACAGCGGCGGCGCCAAGGTCGACGGCGTGCTGTCGCCGTACGACGGCCTGTCCATCGGCATCCTGTCCGCGCTCAAGAGCAACGGGTACGGGACGAAGGGTCAGCCCTACCCGGTGGTCACCGGACAGGACGCCGAGCTGACCTCGGTCAAGTCCATCCTCAAGGGTGAGCAGTACTCCACCATCTACAAGGACACCCGCCAGCTCGCCGCGGTGACCGCCAAGATGGCCGACGAGGTGCTCAAGGGCCAGAAGCCCGAGGTCAACAACGAGAAGGACTACAACAACGGCAACAAGGTCGTTCCGTCGTACCTGCTGGAGCCGGTCATCGTGAACAAGGACAACTACAAGAAGGAACTCGTCGACACCGGCTACCTCACCGAGGCGCAGCTGCAGTAGGACTCGCCGACTCGGGTCGGCCGTCGGGAGCGCAAGCCCGACGGCCGACCCGACTCGCACATCGAGACCGATCGGCCGATGGGGGGCCACCAGCATGACCGACCACATTCTCCAGATGCGCGGCATCACCAAGACGTTTCCGGGCGTCGCCGCGCTCTCGGACGTCTCGCTCGCGGTACGCCGGGGCGAGATCCACGCCATCTGCGGCGAGAACGGCGCGGGCAAGTCGACACTGATGAAGGTGTTGTCCGGGGTTTATCCGCACGGCAGCTACGACGGCGAGATCACCCTCGACGGGCAGCCCTGCGAGTTCCACGGCATCCGGGACAGCGAGCGGCGCGGCATCGTCATCATCCACCAGGAACTGGCGCTGTGCCCGCAACTGTCCATCGCGGAGAACATCTTCCTCGGCAACGAGCGGGCGACCCGCGGCCTGATCAACTGGCACCGCACCAACCACGAGGCCGCCAGCCTGCTCGCCCGGGTCGGGCTGCGGGAGAACCCGGTCACGCCGGTGCTGGACATCGGCGTCGGCAAGCAGCAGCTCGTGGAGATCGCCAAGGCGCTCTCCAAGGAGGTCCGCCTGCTCATCCTCGACGAGCCGACGGCGGCACTCAACGACGACGACTCCGCGCACCTGCTCAACCTGCTCCGCGGGTTGCGGGACGAGGGCATCACCTGTGTGATCATCTCGCACAAGCTCAACGAGATCGCCGAGATCGCCGACTCGATCACCATCCTGCGGGACGGCCGGCTGGTCGAGACGCTCGACATGCAGACCGACACCGTGACCGAGGAGCGGATCATCGCCGGCATGGTGGGCCGGGACCTCGACCACCGTTTCCCGCCACACGAGTCGCGGGTCGGCGATGAGGCGCTGCGGATCGAGGACTGGACGGTGCACAGCCCGACCCAGCGGGGCCGGGTCGTGGTCGCGAACGCCAACCTCGTGCTGCGCCGGGGCGAGATCGTCGGTCTCGCCGGGTTGATGGGCGCCGGCCGGACCGAGCTGGCGATGAGCGTCTTCGGCCGGGCCTACGGCACCGGCATCTCGGGCCGGGTGGTCAAGGACGGCAAGGAGATCACCCTGCACTCGGTCGCTGACGCGATCACGCACGGCATCGCGTACGTCACCGAGGACCGCAAGCGGTACGGTCTCAACCTGATCGACGACATCAAGCGCAACGTCTCCGGTGCCGGACTGTCCAAGCTCGCCCGCGCGGGCTGGGTCGACGGCAACAAGGAGTTCCAGGTCGCCGAGCAGTTCCGCGGCAGCATGGGTATCAAGGCGCCGAGTGTGCTCAGCATCGCCGGCAAGCTCAGCGGCGGCAACCAGCAGAAGGTGGTGCTGTCCAAGTGGATCTTCACCGATCCCGATGTGCTGATCCTGGACGAGCCCACCCGCGGCATCGACGTCGGCGCGAAGTACGAGATCTACACGATCATCAACCGGCTCGCCGACGAGGGTAAGGCCGTGCTGGTCATCTCGTCCGAGCTGCCCGAGTTGCTCGGCCTCTGCGACCGCATCTACACCCTCGCGGCCGGGCGGGTGACCGGGGAGGTCGACCGGGCCGACGCCACTCAGGAACGCCTCATGCAGCTGATGACCCAGGGAACCCAGTTGACCTCCCCGGGAACGGCCGACGACAAGGGAACAGGAGCAGCTCCGCGATGAGCAGTGTCGCACCCACCAACAGCGCGGTTCCGGCCGAAGCGCCCGAGCTCGCCGGGCCGGCGGAACCGGGCGACGCCCCCCGTCGGGGGTTCTCCATCAATCTGCGGCAGAGCGGGATCTACGTCGCGTTCGCGCTGATCATCGCGCTCTTCTCGGTGCTCACCGACGGCGCCCTCCTGCAACCGCAGAACATCTCCAACATCATCGTGCAGAACTCGTACGTGTTGATCCTGGCCATCGGGATGATCCTGGTCATCATCGCCGGGCACATCGACCTGTCGGTCGGCTCGGTGATGGGGGTGACCGGCGCGGTCTCCGCGGTCCTGATGGTCGACCATCACATGTCCTGGCCGCTCGCCCTGGTGATCACGCTGGTGGTCGGCGCGGTGATCGGCGCCTGGCAGGGCTTCTGGGTCGCGTACTTCGGCATTCCCGCCTTCATCGTCACCCTGGCCGGCATGCTGCTGTTCCGGGCCCTCACCCTGACGGTGCTGGGCAACCAGGGCATCGGGCCGTTCCCGGACCAGGTACGCACGCTGTCGAACGGGTTCACCGAGGGCTACTTCGGCAACATCGGGCTCGGTCCGCTGGGCGGCGCCGACCTGTTCAGCCTGCTGGTCGGGGTGGCCGTGGTGGTCGGCCTGGTCGCCGCGCGCTGGCGGGACCGGGTGGCCCGGCTCGGCTACCAGCAGGCCGTCGAGCCGTTGCCGGTGTTCGTCTTCAAGCTGGCGCTGGCCGCCGTGGTGATCCTGACCGTGATCGTCCAGCTCGCCCGGTTCAAGAACCTGCCCTGGGTGCTGGTCCTGCTGGCGGCGCTGGTACTGGGGTACTCCCTGCTGACCAGCCGGGCGGTCTTCGGCCGGTGGATCTACGCGATCGGCGGCAACCTGCAGGCCGCCCTGCTGTCCGGGGTCCGGGTGCGGTCCGTGGTCTTCTGGATCTTCGTGAACATGGGGGTGCTCTCGGCCGTCGCCGGTGTGATCGCTTCGGGCCGGCTCAACCAGGCCAACCCGACGACCGGTTACCAGTCCGAGCTGGACGCCATCGCCGCGGCCTTCATCGGCGGCGCCGCCGTGCAGGGCGGTGTCGGCAAGGTGGTGGGCGCGATCACCGGTGGCCTCATCATGGGCGTCATCAACAACGGGATGTCCCTGATCGGTGCCCCCAGCGAGCGGGTCATGCTGGTCAAGGGCATCGTGCTGCTGGCCGCGGTCGCCTTCGACGTCTGGTCGAAGCGGCGCGCGGGCCTGGCACGCTGACCCGACCCCCGATCCGAACCAGCGGGTGTTCGGGGACGGCTCGCCTGGCGCGGGCCGTCCCCGAGCACCCGCTTCGGCGTTGTCCGCCACGCTTAGCTTTATCGAAGCGCTTCGATTAGTATGGGCCTCCCCGTCGACCGCCGCCGTGGCATCACGGCCAGCGGCGACGACCGTGACCACCTTTCCGGAAGGGGAATCCCATGCGCAGACAGACTCCCGTGGCAGCGGCCGCAGCGGTCGCGGTCGTGGCGATCGGGGCGAGCGTCAGCACCGCGCTGCCCGCGACCGCGGCCAGCGGCTGCACCGTCACCTACGCGGTCAGCAGCCAGTGGCCCGGTGGCTTCGGCGCCAACGTCAGCATCACGAACCTCGGTGACCCGATCAGCTCCTGGACGCTCACCTGGTCGTACTCGGGTGGGCAGCAGGTCACCCAGGCGTGGAACGCCACCGTCACCCAGAACGGCTCGCAGGTGACCGCGCGCAACGTCGGCTACAACGGTTCGCTCGCCACCAACGCGAGCGCGTCGTTCGGCTTCAACGGCTCGGCGACCGGCGGCAACCCGGCGCCGGCGAGCTTCAGCCTCAACGGCACCACCTGCACGGGCGGCGTGACCGGACCGACGGGCGGCCCGAGCCCCACCCCGTCCCGCACCACCAGCAGCCCGACGCCCCCGCCGACCAACGGCGTGCCGTCCGACGCCGCCTGGGTCGCCAGCGGGCAGTGGGACAACTGGACGAACAACGGATACACCCTCAGCAACGACGTGTGGGGCTCCGGCGCCGGCCCGCAGACCATCTGGGCGCGCACCGGCACCAACTGGGGCGTGGTGGCCAACCATCCGCGCACCAGCGGGGTGAAGTCGTACCCGCACACCGGAAAGACGCTCAACCGTACGCTCAGCTCGCTGCGCTCGGTGAGCAGCTCGTTCAACGTCTCGGTGCCGGGCGGCGGTGACTACGAGACCGCGTACGACATCTGGGCCAACAACAACGCCTACGAGGTCATGCTCTGGACCAACCAGGCCGGCGCGGTCGGTCCGATCGCCGACGCGTACGACGGGAACGGCGCGGTGCCCAAGTTCCGGAACCTGAGCCTCGGTGGCCAGACCTGGAACGTCTACCGCGGCTCCAACGGCAGCAACGCGGTCTTCTCGTTCGTCCGGATCGGCAACACCAACTCCGGCAACATCGACGTGCTGGCCGTGCTGAACTGGCTGCGTACCCAGGGCTGGTGGGGCGATGTCACGGTCGGCGACGTCCAGTTCGGCTTCGAGCTGAGCGGAACCGCCGGGCAGTCCAGCTTCGTCTGCAACAGCTTCGGCCTCTCGTACTCCTGATCGGGGCCCGGACGGCGGCTGGGGCACCAGGGAAGAGGTCCTGGCGGGACAACCTGGAGGGGGGGGTGAAACCGGGGCGACAAGGGGGGGAACCAACAACAAGAAT
>NZ_JBTIXF010000116.1:0-6006 GCF_055793945.1 Plantactinospora sp. A48
TCGCCGACGATCTCTGCCACCGGCCCGGCCTCCACGATCCGGCCCTTCCTGACCACCCCCCCCTCCCTCCCCTCCCCCCCCCCCTCTTTTTCTCTCCCCCCCCCCCCCCCCCTCCCCTCGCCCCCCCCCCCCCCCCCCCCCCGAACCGTGGCGCCAGGGTGCGTTGTCCGCCGTGAAGGTCCTGTTCTGACCCGGGTGGTTTCCCGTTGGAGGTACCGTGCGCATCCTCGACCACCCCGACTTCGCTCCGTCGGGACCGCAGTCGGCCACCGGTCCGCCCGCCGCGATCCGCCCCGCCCGAGGTGGCTCGCTACGGGACCTCGTCACCCTGGTCCGGCCACAGCACTGGTTGAAGAACCTGCTCGTCGTCGCGTTGCCGCTCATCGACGCCCCCGGGTGGACGTGGGGTGAGATCCGGCGGGTCGGTTGGGCCGTGATCGTGTTCACCGTCGCGGCCAGCCTGGTGTACGTGGTCAACGACACGACCGATCGGCATCGGGACCGGGTGCATCCGACGAAACGGTTGCGCCCGGTCGCCTCCGGCCGGGTCTCGCCACGCGCGGCGGTGGTGCTCGCCGGTGGACTCGCCGTGCTGCTCGGCGCGCTGCTGTCGAGCCTGCCGTACCGCACCTGGTGGCCGGTGCTGCTCTACCTGGCCCTCAACGGCGCCTACAGCCGATGGCTCAAGCACATCCCGCTGCTCGACGTGATCACCGTGGCGCTCGGGTTCCAGTTGCGCCTGGCCGCGGGGTACGTCGCGATCGGGCAGCGCTTCTCCACCTGGCTGCCGGTGTGTCTGCTCGGCCTGTGCCTCCTGCTCGTTCTGGGCAAGCGCCGCAGTGAGTTGACGGCCGCCGGCGCCAGCCACCGGCCGGCGCTGCGCGGCTACTCACTGCCCTACCTGGACCAGTTGCTCGGGTTGACCGCCGCACTGGTGACCGCGGCGTTCTTCGCCTACCTGCGCACCGAGGCACCGCTGGACACGTTCCGGGTCGCCGCGGTCCTGCTGTCGGCGCCGCTGGCCGCGCTCGCGCTGTTCCGCTACCTCCAGGTCGTGATCGTCCGCGACGGCGGCGGCGATCCGGTCCGGGTGCTCGTCCACGACCGCGTCATGGTGCTCAACGGCCTGGTCTGGGCCGCCGTGCTGGCCGTGCTGAACCTGTTGGCCCGTCACCCGCACGCCGTACAGGCGTTGCTCGGAAAGGCGATGTGAAGCTGATGGAAGAAACCCCGCTGGTCTCGGTGATCATCCCGAACTACAACTACGCGCGGGCGCTGGCGCTGTGCCTGGCGGCGCTGCGGTCGCAGACGTACCCGGCGATCGAGGTGATCGTCGTCGACGACCACAGCACCGACGACTCGGTGGCGGTCGCGCAGCGGGCGGGTGCCCGGGTGCTGCGCACGCCGCACCGGGCCAGCGGCTGCGCGGCGGGCCGCAACGTCGGCGTCGCGGACTCCCACGGCGAGATCCTGTTCTTCCTCGACTCCGACGTGGCGTTGGAGCCCGACGCCGTCGCCAACGCCGTGGCCGCGCTACGCGCCGACCCCCGGATCGGGGCGCTGTGCGGCGTGTACCACCCCGACCCGCTGATCGTGGACAGTCGCGTCGAGGAGTACCGCAGCCTGCAACTGCACTACTGGCAGGCCAGCTCCGAGGGGGGCGTGAGCAACATGTACCCGGCCATGACCGCGATGCGCCGGACCGTCTTCGACGACGTCGGGCCCTTCAACCCCAGGCTCAAGCAGACCGAGGACGCCGACTACGGTCATCGCGTGTCCCAGCGCTACGCGCTCGTGCTGAGCTCGACGGTGAGCGGACGCCACGACCACGACGACCGGCTGGGCGTGCTGCTGTGGAAGATCTTCACCCGCACCCGGCTGCGCATCCCGCTGTACGCCCGACGGCGCCGGTTCGCCAAGGGATTCGAGACGGCCACCCGGGGCTGGGGCTGTCTCGCGGCCCTCGGCTCACTCGTCACGCTCGCGGCGCCCGTGCTGCTGGGCTGGCCCTGGCTCGCGGTGCCGGTCGCGCTCGCCGCCGCCTCGGTCAGCACCGACCTCGGGATGTACCGCTTCGTGCTGCGCCGGCGGGGTGCCGGCTTCCTCACGTTCTTCCTGGCGATGCAGTACCTGGCGAACGTCACGATCGCGACCGGCCTCGGGGTCGGTGTCCTGCAGTGGCTGCTGTCCCGGTCGTTCCGGGAACTCTACGACGCCACCCTGCGCACCCAGGCCGTCCAGGAGGTCCCCGCGTGAGTGCCGGCACCATCGACGCCGCCGGCGTGGGCGGGGTTCCGCCGGGTGACGCGAGGCGTGTCGCCCGGCCCCGCTGGCACCTCGGTACCCGGCTGGTGGTCACCGCCTCGGTCGGCTGGCTGGCGTTCTGCCTGGCCCAGCTCACCCTCAGCGGACGGGTCTGGTGGTGGCTCCTGGTCGACACGGCGCCACCACCGGTGTTCGTCGCCGTGCCGGTCGTGCTCACCGGGCTGGCCTGGTTCGCCCGGCCGGCCCGCCGGCTGGTGCTCGCCCTGCTCGCCGTGTCGCTGGTGGTGGGGCTCGGGCTGCTCGGCGTCAACCTCCACGGCCTGGCCGGGTCCACCGCGCCAGGCCCGGGATCGGTCCACGTCTTCGCCTGGAACACCGAGTACTGGGACCAGGACGACAACCCGGACCGGTTCTACGGGTACCTGCGGGCCCAGCACGCCGACGTGTATCTGCTCCAGGAGTACATCGGCGTCGACCACGCCACCAACACGGCCAGGCGCCTCGACGACCGCGATCGGATCCGGCGCGAGTTCCCGGACTATCAGCTGGTGGTCCGCGGCGAGCTGCTCACGCTGTCCCGGTACCCGATCGTCGGCCAGCCGCTCGTCGGGCCCGACCGGCGTACCAACGACGAGCAGACCGACGCCGGCTGGAACGCCTATTTCGAACGGGCCAAAGTCCTGCGTACCGACCTCCGCGTCGGCGACCGGGTCGTCTCGTTCTACAACGTCCACATCCCGGTGCAGTTCGACGTCCTGATCAGCCCGACGAGCCGCGCGTTCTACTCGACCATGCGGACCAAGGCCGCGTCGCGGCGGGAGCAGTACGACGGCCTCAGCCACGCGATGGCGGACAACCCGGGCCCGCTGCTGGTCGCCGGCGACTTCAACACCAGCCAGGACATGGGCGAACTGCGCCCGGTGGCGGCGCGTGGCGTCGACGCGGCACGCGCCGGAGGCCCGGTGTACCCGGCGTCCTGGCCGGCCGGTGGGCTCAGCATGTGGCGGGTGGACTGGGCGTTCACCCATGGCGACCTGTACGCACGCCGGTACGCGCTGCGCGACCCGGACGGCTTGTCCGATCACCGGGCCCAGGACGTGTGGGTCGACCTGGGCGGCCGACGGTGACCCGGCGGCGCTGGACCGTGGCGGCACGCGCCCTGCTGTACGCGACGGTCCTGGCCCTGCTGCTGTACGGGTTGTGGCGGGAGCGTCACCCCCTGGGTAGCGGCATCGTCCAGGTCGGCCTGCTGCGCTGCCTCGCCGCCGAGGGACTCGCCCTGGTCGGTACCTGGCTCGGCATGCTCGGCTGGCGGGTTCTGGTGACCGCGACTGGCACGCGGATCGCGCTGCCGGCCGCGTCGCGTCTGTACTTCGTCGCGGGGCTGGGCAAGTACCTGCCGGGTGGCCTGTGGCCGGCGCTCGCCCAGGCCGACATGGCCAGGGCGCTCCGGGTACCCCCGGCCAGGCTGGCCGCGACGTTCCTCGGCAGTGTCGTGCTCTCGATCGGCGCCGGCCTCGCGGTCGGGCTGCTCGCGGTACCCCGGCTGGTGACGGCGAGCCCGCTGTGGTGGGCCCTGCTGCCGGTGGCCGCCATCGGGCTCGTCCCGGTGCTCTTCCCCGGGGTCGGTCGGTTCGCCCTGGGCCTGCTGCGGCGGATCGCCGGACGCGGGCCGGCGGTCACCGCCGTACCCGCCCGGCGTCAGGTCGCCGCCGCCGTGGCGTTGATGTCGCTCGGCTGGCTCGTCCTCGGCCTGCACGTGGTGATCCTCGTCGACGGTTTCCACCGGGCCGGCGCGGGCGTGGCGCCGTTGCTGATCGGCGGGTTCGCGCTGTCGGCGATCGCCAGCATCCTCGCCGTGGTGCTGCCGGCCGGTCTCGGCGTCCGCGAGGCCGTTCTGGCGCTCACCCTCGGCACGGTGCTCGGCGGAGGAGCGCTGGTGACGGTGGTGGCGCTCAGCCGCCTGCTCACAACGGTCGCGGACCTGCTCAGTGCGGCGGCCGGTGCGGCCCTCACCGCGGCCGTGCGGCCCGCGGAGGCCACGGACCCGGGCCGCCGCGGGTAGCCCACGGCAGCCGAACTCGGCGGCGATGAGATCCCCGGCCCGCCACCGGGGTGGCTGGGCTGGCCGGAGTGGGTGGCCCTCGCTTCTTTCTCCACGGCAACGGCTCCGAGGCTGGGAAGCAGTAAGGGCGCACCCGTGATGCACCGGTACCACCCCGCGTACTGAGCAAGCCGGGGCCGGCAGGCCGCACCCGCGAGCACCGGGCGCGCCCTGCCGGCCCGTGCGGCTAGGCCTTCTTCACCAGCGCCTGCATCTGGCTGATCTCCGCCTCCTGATCGACGACGATCTTGGCGGCGAGGGCCTTGGCGTCCGGGTTGCCGCCCTGCGCGCTCTCCTGCTCGGCCATGGTGACCGCGCCCTGGTGATGGGCGATCATCATGGTCAGGAACTGTTTGTCGAACGCCGCACCCTTGGCGTTGCCGAGCTTGGTCATGTCGGCGGCGGACATGCCGCCGGGCATCGGGCCGTGGCCCACCCCGCCCATGTCCATGCCGCCCGAGGGCATCATGCTCGGCATGGCGGCCGGCTGGCCCCAGGCCCTCAGCCACCCGGTCATGGTGTCGATCTCGGGCTGCTGCGCCTGCTTGATCTTCGTCGCGAGGGCCTTGACGTCGCTGCTGGCCGCGCGGGTGTCGGCCAGCGCGGCCATCTCGATGGCCTGCTGGTGGTGCGGGATCATCAGCTGGGCGAACATCACGTCCGCGGTGTTGAACACCGCGCTGGCCAGGGTCGGGGCGCCGCTGGTCATGGTCGGACCGGAGTCCGTGCCCGGGTGCGATGAGGAGTTGTTACCGCCGCAGGCCGACAGCAGCGCCGTGGCGGTCACCGCCACGCCGGCCAGCAGGGCACGGCGCAGCACAACAGAACATGTCAACACAACAAGGAGCCTTTCGGTGTCGGTGAACGTGCGTGAGGAAGCCGGCATGCCCGGATCGAGACGGGCCGCCGTGGGCTCCTCCTATATGCGCAGTACCGACACCGCGACGAGTTGCAGACCGGCGGGTCGTGGCGGGCCACGCGCTGCCCGCGACCGCCCTCGGGATGCCCCGGCCGGTGATCCTCCTGGCCTCGGCCGGGCCAACAGCGCCGCGGCCAGCAACGCCAGCACCGCGAGGGCGGTGAGCACGGCCAGGCACACATCCCACCCCGCCATGCCATGCCCCGGCACCGGGTTGTCGGCATGCGCGCACCCGGGGCAGTCGTCGGCCAGCGCCGAGGCGGCGGCCTGACCGTCCGCGCCGGGCAGGATCAGGGGAACCAGCGCCGCCTGGTGACCCGGTAGGTTCATCACCACCGTGGCTGACTCGGGCGCCGGGCGGGCGTCCATGTTCATCCCGGCATGGCCGAGGGTGTGCATTGCGACCAGGCCGACCAGGTTGCAGACCAACAGCACCCACCGGGCCACCCGCCCGGCCGCCGTGGTCTGCTCGCCTGTCATCGCGACCACGGTACCGGCCGGGCCGGCGGCCGCCATGCGACCCCGCACGAACGGCTGTCGACGAACGACGGTGACCAGGGCGTCGTGCGTCGGGCGTGAGCGCGGCCGTCGCGTTGAGCAGCAGCGGGGGGGGGGGGGGTAGGCCGGGGGGGAGGATACAAACAGGACAAAGGCCAGGTGGGGCGCCTTCCAGCTGGTGTCGGTGTTGTTGGGGGGAGAGGCCATACCACGATTGCCT
>NZ_JBTIXF010000117.1:0-5209 GCF_055793945.1 Plantactinospora sp. A48
ATTGAACCGCTCCTTCAACGCCGCCGCCTCCACCTCCAACCGATCCGCCCACACCGGATCCCCCCACACCAACCGCGCCAACCGCGCCCCCCGCACCTTCGCGTCATACGCGTACCCCTGCAACTCACACGTCGCCCGAGGAAACCCCGGCAACCGCCCATCGTGATACGAAATCGAATCCCACGAATCCTTCCAACACTGGTTCTCCAACCCGTTACGGGTGTTACGCCGCTCGTACCACACGTACCCGTTCCCCATCAGATCCGCGTACTCATCAATCCACCGCAACGCCTCCCGCGCCTCGAACTCCAACTCCCGCACCAACGCCGTATCACCGCTCCACCGCTCGTACTCATCCAGCAGAATCACGAACAGACACGTACTGTCCGCCGCGCCGAAATAGGGCGAACACGGAGTTTCCTCGAAGGCGGCGCTCTCGCCGTACCGCATCTCGTGCAGGATCTTGCCCGGCTCCTCCTCGCGGAAGTCGTCCAGGTGCGCGCCGTGACCGGTGGTGGCCAGGGACCGCAGCGTCGCCGGGGCCAGCTCGGGCGTGAACGCGAGGGTCTGCAGGCAGGTGAAGATGCTGTCCCGGCCGAACATCGTCATGAACCACGGCAGTCCCGCCGCCGGCACCTTGTGCGGAAACGCCAGCGTGGAATACCGCAGCGCCGACAGGTCCACCAGGCTCCGCCGGTAGATGTGTTGCAGGTGGGCGGGATTGCTGGTGAGCCGGGGCGCCTCGGTCATCCAGCGGTCCAGTTCCGCCCGCAAGCCGGGATCGGGCTGGTCGCGGAACGCCTTGAGGCTGGCCCGGATGTCCCGCCCGCGTGGTCCCTGCACCACGGTGTCGACGTGGAAACCGGTGACCCAGGAGCCGTGACCGTCGATCCGGATGTCGAAGGTCATGCCCCGCTCGTCGACCTGCCCGGGGCAGGTGCTCGACACCACGGTCTCCCGGCAGAAGCTCTCCCGCTCGTAGCTGATCCGCAGGCGGCCCGCCTCCACCCGGCTGCGGAGCGTACCGATCCGGGTGTCGGGCATGTCCTCCCGCAACCGGACCAGGTCGGCGAAGTCGCTGGCCATCTCGACCCGGATCCGCAGCTCCATCGGCTCCTCGGAGTGGTTCAGCACGGTCAGCTCCTCGTCGAAGCTGCCACCGACCCACCGGTGCCGGATCACCGAGACCTGCGCGTCCACGTAGTGCGTCGCCGCGCCCGGCACCAGGAAGAACCGTGCCTCGAAGTACTGGAGATCATCGACCGAGAGCGGGTTGAGGTGTTCGCCGTTGACGGTCAGCTCCCAGCGGGACAGGAACCGCGTGTCGAAGCTGAACAGCCCGGTCGGCACCCCCTCCACCGGGCAGACGTCGCCGCGGTCGTTACTGAGCAGGAAGTTGTTGCCGTTGAGGATGCTGACGTAGTCATCCAGGCCGCCCTCGGCCATCGCCGCGCTCATGCCGACTCCCCGTGGTCTTCGCTCGTCCCGGTCAGCCTTCGCCGTACCGGGTGGCCCGCTCCCGGAGGTCCGGGCAGCAGCATTCGCAACGGCGTGAGGAGGGTGAGATCCCCTTCGACGCTCACCTGGTTACGCAGCAGCGCGGCGTAGAGGCCACCCCGTCCGCTCAGCATCCGGTCGAACATGTCGCGGTTCGTCCGGACCACGCAGTCGGTGACCCGGTCGTCCCGGAACACCTCGACCCGCCCGTGGTCGAAGATCAGCCCCCAGTGCTCGGTACGGCTGTCACAGGCGACGTCGAACCGTAGGCTGCCGTGGTACCTCGGCGGCAACGCCGAAGCGGCCGAGCCGAGCTGGTGGAAGAAGTCGACGGTCGACTCGGTCATCGCTGCCCCTCCGGCGGTGACGGGTGGTGACGGGTGGTATCTCCGGCGGTGTTCAGGTCCCTCGCGGAGCATCACCCGCCGGATGGTGCCCGGACATCACCCGGACCGGATGAAACAACCAACGCCGTTCCGGGCATGTGTGTGCTGTGAGCCCTCGTACGTTGTTCCTCGGACCCCTGGTCCTGCTGGCCGTCCTCGTCGCCGGCTGCGGCCCGACGTCCCCGCGTCCGGGGGAGGCCGCCGCCCCGCAGGCCCCGCCCGCGCTGCGGGGAGCGCCCGTGGCGACCTCCCCGGCCGGCGGATCGTCGTCGGTGTCCGGCCGGGCCCCGGTCAGCGGCCCGGACCGGACCCTCGGGGTCCGACCGGACCCCGGGGCGGGGGAGGGGGCCGTGGTGACCTACCCCCGGGACGGTCACGGGAGCTGGGTCCAGGCCCCCGGCGGAGGCCCACCGGCCGGCCACCGAGGCCGCCTGCTGCGGTACCGGGTCCTGGTCGAGAAGGGGATCGGGGTGTCGGTGGCCGGATTCGGCGCCGATGTCTCCCGGGTGCTGGCCGACCCGCGTGGCTGGACCGCCACCGGCCGCTGGCGGCTGCAACGGGTCGGCCCCGCAGCCTCGTACGATTTCACGATCTACCTGGCCACCCCGGTCACCCGGGGCCGGTTGTGCACCAACCCCGCCGACCGGTACACCTCCTGCCGTAACGGAAACGCCGTGGTCATCAACGTCGCCCGGTGGGCGCACGGCGTGCCGAACTACGGCGCCCCGCTGTCCGACTACCGGAACTACGTCATCAGCCACGAGGTCGGCCATCGGCTGGGACACGGACACGAGCGGTGTCCGGGCCGGGGCCGGCCGGCGCCGGTCATGCAGCAGCAGACCCTCGGGCTGCACGGCTGCACCGCCAACTCGTGGCCGCTGGTCGCCGGGCGGTCCTACGCCGGCCCGTCCGGGGCCTACCACGACGACGTGCCGAACGGCTGATCCGCCCGGCCCGCGGGCCGGCCGGTTGGTGAGGCGCCCCGGCCCGCTGCCCGGCGGAGCCGGCTCAGCCACGGCTGCCGGTCGGATCGGTTCCGGCGGCCGGTGCAGCCTGATCAACGACGGCGGCCGGTGATCTGATCCGGATCAGCCGCCGGTGCCGACCGCGTCGAGGACCAGCGCCCGGAGCCCCTCCAGGGGATCGCCGTCACCCACCGCGATCACGTTCCTGGTCGCGGCGAACGCCAATCCGAGCCCCGGCGCGGCACCGGCGACGCTGCCGCCGAGCCCGTCGTAACCGAACATCGCCCCGTCGCCGGTGATGCCGTAGCCGAGGGTCCGGGTGACATCCCCGCCGAACGTCCAGTCCGGTCCGGTGGTGGCCACCGCGGCCACCCGGCGGAGGCGGTCCGGCGAGATCAGGCGTACCCCGTCGACCGCACCGAGCAGGGCCGCGTACATCCGGGCGGCGGCGCGGGCGGTGACGGTCCCGACGGCCGGGACGTCGGCCCGCAGGAAGTCGCGCCGGTTGCCCAGCTCGGCGTCCGGGCGGACCCCGACCGGCACCGCGCGGGGGAAGTTGGGCAGCGCCTCGGCGAGGGCCGCCAGCGCCGGAGACCAACCCCGGTCGGTCATCCGCGCGAGCCGGTCCAGCTCCTCTTCGGGTACGCCGAAGAGCAGCTCGCCCTCGACGCCGAGGGGCTTGGCGACCTCCTCGGCCAGCACGGCGGAGATGGGCCGGCCGGTGACCCGGCGGACCACCTCGCCGACCAGCCACCCGTAGGTCCAGACGTGGTAGCCCTGCCGGGTGCCGGGTGCCCACACCGGCGTGCTGTCGGCGAGGACCGCGCACATGTGGTCCCAGTCGGCCAGCTCGGCGGCGGTGGTGCCGGCCGGCAGTTCGGGCAGCCCGCAGGTGTGGGTGAGGACCTGGCTGAGCGTGATGTCCCGCTTGCCGTGCCGACCGAACTCCGGCCACACGTCGGCGACCCGCAGGTCGTAGTCCAGGGCACCGTGTTCGGCGAGGACGTGAACGACGGTGCCGGTCAGGCCCTTGCCGAGGGAGTAGCTGAAGATCGGCGTGTCGGTACCGAGCGGCCGTCCGGTGACCGGGTCGGCAACGCCCGAGCAGACGTTGAGGATGACCTCGCCGTGCAGGTAGGCCGCCACCTGGATACCGGCGGCCGGGTCGGCGGCGGTCAGCTCGTCGATGGTCCCGGTCACCCGGTCGCGCAGGTCGGTTGCGCGCGGGTCGGTCCAGCGTCCGGTCATGGTCGGTTACCTCCGTCGGGTGTGTCGGCCCGGCCGGGCCAACGCTCTAACAGCTGGCCGAGGGCATTGACGGCCGCCCGCCAGGACGCGGTGACGTCGCGAGGGTGCCCGAAACCGGACGACGCCTCCAGCGCGACGAACCCGTGGAACATGCTGCGCAGCAGCCGGACGGCGTCGGTGCGGTCCGGTTCGTCGAGCGGAAACCCGCGCAGCATGGCGGCGGTGTACTCGATGAGCTTCAGGTGACCGGGCGAGCCGGCGATCACCTCGGCGGGTAGTTGGAAGTTGGTGGCCGCGTACCGACCGGGATGGGTGAGCGCGAACTCCCGGTAGGCGTCGGCGAACGCCACCAGCGCCTGCCGGCCGGACCGGCCGGCGACCGCCGGGGCCAGCACCTCGGCGAAATCCCGGGCCGCGGCGACAGCCACCCGGGCACGCAGGTCGGCCAGGCTGCGGACGTGTGAGTAGAGGCTGGCGTCGGCGACGCCGAACTGGCGGGCGAGCGCGGAGACCGTGATGTTGTCGAAGCCGATGGCGTCGGCCAGATCCCCGGCCGCCTCGGTGAGAAGTTCGGCGGTCAGCCCCACCCGGGCCATGATCCCCCCTAGCTAGTTGAACTAGTTAATAACCTAGAGGCACTAGGATTGCCGCGCAACCCGGTATCGCTTGGTCCGAGATCAGCGAGGATCATCGAGGTTGTGACGTGATGTCCGGTTCGGGGTGACCGGGGACACGGCTCGGGCGGAATCCCGGGGGCCGGCCGGTGGTTACATCCCCCGTACGACCGAGTACCGGCGCTGGTCCGGGCCGGGAATGCGATCCGGGCCGGCATGGTTGTGATCGGTCTGGTGCCCGGGGTCGGGCGTTCTCCATCCCCCGGAGGCCCTCCCCGGGCACCCCTTCCGGAACCGTGTTCCCGCCGGTTCGAGTCTCCCTTTGATCTTCTGCCCGCGCCCGCGTGGCCCCCCGCGTTGTCGCACCGTGGACCCCCCAACCCCCTGCGTGGATTGGAGCCCCCACCATGAACACGATCCTGCGTAACACCCTGCTGCGTAAGAGCCTGCTGAGCATCGCCGGTCTGAGCATCACCGGCGGACTGATCGCCGGCCCCGT
>NZ_JBTIXF010000118.1:0-3488 GCF_055793945.1 Plantactinospora sp. A48
TCCCTCCTCCCCCCCCCCCCCCCCCCCCCCCCCCCCCCCCCCCCCCCCCCCCCCCCCCCCCCCCCCCCCCCCCCCCCCCCCCCCGCCGCAGGCGCTTAGACTCGGACCGGCGTTGATCGGGGTAACGGAGAGTGCGCAGGTGGGTTCGTCCCAACTACTCGTCCTACTGGATCGGGGCAGCGCGGTGCCGCTGCAGCAGCAGCTCTGCGAGCAGATCAGCGGATCCGTGCGGACTGGCCGGCTGCACCCCGGCGACCCGCTGCCGCCGAGCCGGGAACTGGCCGAGCAGCTCGGCGTGTCCCGGACCGTGGTCACCCGGGCCTACGAGCTGCTGCGCGCCAACGGGGTACTGACCTCGCGACGCGGCTCCGGCACCCGGGTCAGCGGCAACCCGCCCGACCGGGTCCGGCCCGCCGTGCCGGCCCCGCGAGGCGCCCTGTATCCGGAGCCGCCGCTACCGACCGACGCCGGCAGCCGGCTGTGGAAGCCGTGGGAGCCGGCACCGATGCACCAGACGGACTTGGCGTACGACTTCCGGCACGGCACCCCCGCCCTGACCAACTTCCCGGTCACCCGCTGGCGGCAGTCGCTGGCCGAGGCGATGAGCCGGGCCGACGCGGCGGCGCTGGGCTACGGCCCGGCCGAGGGGTCCCCCGCGCTACGGGACCAGATCACCGCGCTGCTGCGCCGCAGCCGGGCGCTGGACGCGGACCGCAAGCACATGGTGGTGACCAGCGGTGCCACCCAGGCGATGGACATCCTGGTCCGGCTGCTGGTCGGCCCGGACGACGTGGTGGTGATCGAAGATCCGAGCCACACGGTGCTGCGCCAGATCTTCGGTTACTCGCGGGCCGCGGTGGTGCCGGTCCCGGTCGACGAGGAGGGCCTGCGGGTCGACCAGATCGAGTGCCAGGTCCGCGCGTACGGCCATGATCCGGACCGGGTACGACTGGTCTACGTCACCCCGTCGCACCAGTTCCCCACCGGGTTCATCATGTCCGAACGACGCCGGCGGGCGCTGCTGCGCTGGGCCCGCGAGCACGGCGCGACGGTGCTGGAGGACGATTACCACAACGAGTTCACCTTCGCCGCCGAACGCCTGCCGGCGCTGGCCGCCGATCCGCAGGGAGCCGACGTGGCCTACGTCGGCAGCTTCAGCAAGACCCTCTTCCCGTCCCTGCGCATCGGGTACGCGGTCCTGCCGCCCCGGCTGGTCCGGCCCTTCCTCGGGATCAAGTGGATCACCGACCGGCTGACCCCGACGGTGACCCAGGAGGCACTTGCCGAGTTCATCGCCTCCGGCGCGTACGGCCGACACATCGGCCGGATGGACCGCCTCTACCGGCAGCGCCGCGCCCGGCTGATGGAGTCGCTCTACGAGCATTTCGGCGCCGGGGTGCGGATCTCGGGCGCGGCCGCCGGGCTGCACGTGCTGGTGACCCTGGCCGGCGCGGCGGGCGCTGACGAGGCGGACCTCGTGCGGGCCGCCGCGGCCCGTGGGGTGCGGATCTACCCCGCCTCCGGCTACTTCGTCACCGAGCCGCCGACCGAGCCGACCTTCCTGATCGGGTACGCGGCGCTGCCAGCCGCGCGGATCACCGAGGGAATCGCGCGGCTGGCTGCCGCGGTTCGGGCAGCACCGGCTCGGTGAACCGGGGCCGGCGGAACCGGGCCCGCTGGGCGTACGGCACGGTGCAGTCGAAGACCGCCTTCGCCGTGCGGCCGTCCGCGGACAGCGCCCGGGAGTAGCCGGTGTGCTGGCTCGGGTCCAGCGGGAAACCGGCCCGGTCCGGCAGCACCAGCAGATCCTGGTCGGCCTGGAACCGGGTGACCATCGCCCACCACAGGTCCTGGTCGGACTCGATGTCGACGTCCTCGTCGACGCAGAGCACCAGCTTGGCCATCCGGAACTCCTCCAGCACGGCCTCGCCGGCCGCCCGGACCGTGGCGTCGTCGCCCGGATCGCGCTTCGCGGGCCACTGCAACACCACCATGAGCTGACCACCGCCGGCCGTGTGGCAGTGCGCCGAGCGGGCCGGGGTGTTCCGGCGCCGCAGCAGGTCCAGCACCGCCGCCTCCATGCCGAAGCCGAGCAGCACCGACTGCTCGTGCCCGGGGCCGGAGACCGCCTGCAGGATCGGGCTCTCCCGGGCGGTGATCGCGGTGATCCGGACCAGCGGCAACGACGGGTGCGCCCGACCCTGGTAGCCGAGGAACTCCGGGGTGGCCACCACGCCGTGCCGGTTCTCCGGCGCGCGGTCGGCCAGCACCTCGCCCTCCAGCACGTACTCGGAGTGCGCGATGAAATCGGCGTCCACCGTGCGGCAGCGCAGCAGTTCCACCGGTTGACCGGCCAGCGCTCCGGCCACCCCCAACTCGTCCAGGCCGGGTGGCGCCAGCGAGCCCGGGCAGCAGGAGGCCAGGAGGACGGCCGGACCGAGCCCCAGGTGGATCGCCACCGGCAGCGGCCGGCCGCGGCGCAGGGCCGCCGCGTAGGCGAGTTCGAGGTCCCGGCCGGGGACCATCCAGATGGTCAGGGTGTCCGGCCCCTGCACACACATGCGGTGTACGGACACGTTCCGTACCCCGGTTTCCGGATCGGTGGCGAGCACGGCGCCCAGGGTCAGGTACGGCCCGGCGTCCTCGTCGGTGAGAACCGGGATCGGCAGCGCCGTCAGGTCCAGCGGCAGCGACTCCCGCGGCCACCGGCCGGGATCGGCCGCCGGTACGGGTGGCCGAGGTGCGGCCACCGCCGCGAGCAGCCGGTGCGGCAGCTCGGCCGGGGTGCAGCCGAGCAGACCGGCGGCCCGCCGGCGGGTGCCGTAGAGCCCCATCAGGACGGCCCGGGTGGGGCCGTGGTCCGGCCGTACCCGATCGAACAGCACCGCCGGGCCGGGCCCGGTGGGCGGCGCGGCGGGCGCGCCGGCCCAGCGGGCGTAGTGGGCCGAGATGCCGTACCGGGCGGGCAGTTCGGCGGCCACCCGGACCAGCTCGCCGGGCAGCGGGTCGAGCGTGGCCAGCGCGTGCCGCAGGTCGACCGGCGGGCGACGGGTCATGGCTGCCCCGACCCCACCGCACGGGGCTCGGGTACCCCCGAGGCGCGGCGCTCCGCCAGCATCTCCAGCTGCATCCGGGTCAGCTCCTCGATCAGCGCGCGGTACGTCGCCACGGCCACCTCGGGCGGCATGCCGTGCCGGTCGGCCAGCCCGCGTACCCGGTCGAGCACCTGCTGGACCCGGTTGGGCGACCGGACGGTCGGCTCGTCCGTCTTGTACACGGTCAGTTCCCGGACGACCCGGGTCCGTGCCGCGAGCAGTCCGACGATCTGCTCGTCGAGGCGGTCGATGGTGCCACGCAGCTCGGTGATCCGGGCCGGACCCCCGGTGGGGGGGGGGGGGGGGGGGGGGGGAGAGGGGAGAGGCAAGAGCGGGAACACAAAAGGCAACAAACAAACACCCACACCGCAGCACACCCCCCCACCACCGATC
>NZ_JBTIXF010000119.1:0-3444 GCF_055793945.1 Plantactinospora sp. A48
ACTCTCCTTCACTCGGACTTAGCCGTCTCGAAGGATCGCGCGGTGGCCGTCTCTCATCTACGCAACACGCCCATCACGGGCAAGTCGTACACCACTTCCCTGGACGCAACCTTCCCGCAGCCCAGCGCCGGTGTCGCCTGGAGGGAAGCATTGCAAAGGCGAAGAGGAGGCGGTAGAAGAGATCTTCAGAGGACTACCGAGGGTTAGGGGCGTGGTGTCCGCGGGCGTCGTCACTAAATGTGCCGTCGGCGAACCGTCGGTGCTGCCCTACCGACTCGGCAAACCAGCCTGGGCATCGCACCAACCGAGCCAGGTGCGGCGTGCGTCCTGTCGCCGTCCCCTGCCTCCGTCGGGACGAATGCCGGCTCGGACGGCGCCCCGCGCGAGGCCGACAACAACGGTTGGAAGCAGCGGGACGACCTCACTGACGCCGACCGGGCAGATGGACTTGACCCGATGAGCTACGTCTCTCAGCGCAGCTCTACCTGTGGAGATCCGTACGCTGTCCACGCCGCAGCCGACCGTGATGCCCTGGGGACGCGTCAACCTCCGGGACAGCGGGTGTCCCCCCGCCGCTGCGCTCCTGACAGAACACCGGAGCTGGCCGGTCGGATCGGTGTGACCTGCCTATGTGAATGGGCGGCACATGCAGTCCGGCTGTGCCGAGGAACAGGGCGAGCAGGATGAAGACCTTGCCGGTCTCCACCAGCCGACCGGCGAACGCCGCTACTGCGATCATCACCGTGCCGGCAATACAGCTGCGCGTACCGGCATGCTGCGATGATATCGCGTCAGACCGCAGCGTCTTTACGGATCGTGTTGGTCTCAGTAGCCGGGTACGACAAGTTGGACTCTGGTCTGGGGCCGGGTGGTCTGTAGGTAGTAGTCCTCGGCAGTGCGCCAGCGGATGATCCATTCCTCTGAGTCCTGCCCGCGGGCGCGTAGGCGTCGCAGGCAGATCTCTCGTGGTGTGTCGACGTAGGTGGTGAGGTGGTAATAGGGGGTCAGTTCCGGCCGGGCGGAGTAGACCCCTTCCACGATCACGGTGGTCCCCGGGTTGATCTCGTGCCAGGTTCCGAGCTGTCCGGTGGTCCAGTCGAAGCTCTGGTATCGGGCGGTCTGCTCGGCGCGTAACGGGGCCAGGACCTGGTCGCGGAGCCGTTCCCAGTCGAAGTAGCGGTGGTAGCCCTGGCGCGGGTCGAGCCGTTCCCGTTCGTGCTCGGGCATGGGCCGGTAGAAGTCGTCGCCCGCGACGATCGTCGCGCCGTCGAGCAGTTCGGCCGCCGTGGCGGCCAGGGTCGTCTTGCCGGATCCGCCCGGGCCGTCGACCGCGATGAGGGTCGTCGTGTTGTGGGTTCGCGGCAGGTCGCGCGCCGCGTGGGCGATGTCCTGGGCCCGGGCAAGGGTATCGACGAGCTGCTGATGTGCCCGTAGGGCGTCGGTCCGGTCGGGGCTGGTCAGCACGAACTCTTTGGCCTGTCCGAGGTCTCCGGAGCCGGCTCCGAGCAGGTCCCGGGTGCACTGCTCGACCAGGGCGGTGAGCCGTGCGGCCCGGTCTGGGGTACGGCCGTGAACAATCTCCACCACGCGAACTCCTCCGCTATTCGGGGCGGCGGCCCCAGGCCGAGATCAGCGGCGCGAGGGTGAGGTCGAGCTCGCCGGCGTCGACGGCGGCCAGGTGCGCGTCGATCTCGGCGTCGTTGGCCAACCCGGCGGCGAGCAACTCGGCGCGGACCATGCGTACCGTCGAGGTTTCCAGCCGGTCGCAGGTTGTCCCGCCGACCGGGAAGCAGCCGGCCGCCGCGACATCGACCAGGCCGGCTTCCCGCAGTGCCCGCGGCAGCGTACGGCCGAAGCGCAGGTCGGCGCCGCGTCGGGCCAGCAACTCCCGGACGGCGCGCCGTAGCCGGTTGGCCCGCTGCTGCGCCGGGCCGACCTCATCCAGGCAGGCCAGCGGCTGCAACTCGGTGTCGGCGTCCTCGATCAACAGCCAACCGCCGGGCCGCAACGCCGCCACCATCGTCGCCAACGCCCGGGCCCGGTCGGGTACGTGGACGAGCACGAGCCGGGCGTGTACCAGGTCGAACGTGCCTGGCTGTGGCGGCGGGTCTCCGACGATGTCGTGCCGGAGCACCTCGTACCCGCCGTACGGGTCCAACCATGACGGATTGATGTCGGTGGCCAGCACGTGACCGGTTGGTCCGACGGTCGTGGCGAGCGCCTGGGGAATGCTGGGGCCGCCGGCGCCGACCTCCCAGCAGCGCGAGCCCGCCCGCACGCCGAGCCGGTCGAAGTGTCCCCGGGTGACACTGTCGAACAGCTCGGCCAGCCAGGTGAACCGCTCGCCCGCTTCCACCCGGGCGTTGTCGAGCAGGTAGCGGTGATCGGGATCGGGGAGGGGCTGCGATGAACTCATGCCCCTATCCTCACGGCCTGCCGGGTGTCGCGTCAGCGCGACACGGGATGAGACCAGACACAGGGCCGCCCGGCGAAACACAGGGTCGTCCGGCGAACACATCAGATGACTTGACCGGCGTTGGAATCGGCCCGGTCTCGACCGGGCCGGCGTCCGTATTGCGGGGTACGAGGAGAGCGGCCTGTTTCGGGAATGTTGCGCGGTCCTTTGATCCAGTCCTAACATCAGACCTCTACGAATCGATGCGCATCGACTCGTTGGTGCTCGAACCCCTTGTCCCCGAGGCACGGGGGGCCTCGCGGGCGTGCTCGCGACACCTCCGGCGCCGCCCAATCCGCCGGAAGGAAAGTTTCATGAGATTGAGTCCTCGTAGGCTCTGGCTGGCGGCCGGTATGGCCGCGATGGTCGGAGTCTACGGAGCGGTCACGGTCACCGCCGGCGCGGCGCAGGCCGCGGTCGCCGTTGACACCAACGCCTGGTACGTGCTGCTGAACCGCAACAGCGGCAAGGCCCTCGATGTGAACGGCGCGTCCACCGCCGACGGCGCCAAGCTCATCCAATGGTCCCGCAACAACGCCACCAACCAGCAGTTCCAGTTCGTGGACGTCGGTTCCGGCTACTACAAGATCCGCATCCGCCACTCCGGCAAGGTCGCTGATGTCAACGGCAGGTCCACCGCCGACGGCGCCTCGATCCTGCAGTGGACCGACAACGGTGGTACCAACCAGCAGTTCAGCCTCGCGGACTCGGGCAACGGATACGTCCGGCTGGTCAACCGGAACAGCGGCAAGGTCGTGGAGGTGCAGGGCGCCTCTACCGCCGACGGCGCGAACATCGACCAGTACGGCGACTCGAACGGCAACAACCAGCAGTGGCAGCTCGTTCAGGTCGATGGCGGCACCCCGCCGACGTCCGCGCCGCCGACGTCCGCTCCGCCGACGAGTGCGCCGCCGACGTCCGAGCCTCCGACGTCCGCGCCGCCGACGGATGGACCGTGGCCGCCGTCGTCGACCTACAGCAACCCGATC
>NZ_JBTIXF010000120.1:0-3412 GCF_055793945.1 Plantactinospora sp. A48
GGGGGGTTGTGGGTGGTGGTTGCTGGTGTGGTGTGTGGGGGTTGTGGGTTGGTTGTTGGTTGAGAATTGCATAGTGGACGCGAGCATCTTTGTGGTCAAGTTGTCAAGGGCGAACGGTGGATGCCTTGGCACCAGGAGCCGATGAAGGACGTGGGAGGCCGCGATAGGCCTGGGGGAGCTGTCAACCAAGCTGTGATCCCAGGGTGTCCGAATGGGGAAACCTGGCACCAGTCATGTGGTGTCACCCGCACCTGAATGCATAGGGTGTGTGGAGGGAACGCGGGGAAGTGAAACATCTCAGTACCCGTAGGAAGAGAAAACAATAGTGATTCCGTGAGTAGTGGCGAGCGAAAGCGGATGTGGGCTAAACCGGTCGTGTGTGATACCTGTCAGGGGTTGCGCGGTCGGGGTTGTGGGACCCTGCTGGACATGCTGACACGTGTTCGAGGAGTGATAAAACCGCATGCTAGCTGAATGGTCTGGAATGGCTGACCGTAGACGGTGAGAGTCCGGTAGGTGAAAGTGTGTGGTCTTCTGTGGGTGTTCCCGAGTAGCGGCGGACTCCTGTAATCTGCCGTGAATCTGCCAGGACCACCTGGTAAGCCTAAATACTTCCTGGTGACCGATAGCGGACTAGTACCGTGAGGGAATGGTGAAAAGTACCCCGGGAGGGGAGTGAAATAGTACCTGAAACCGTTCGCCTACAATCCGTCAGAGCCTTTTGGGGTGATGGCGTGCCTTTTGAAGAATGAGCCTGCGAGTTAGTGGCATGTGGCGAGGTTAACCCGTGTGGGGGAGCCGTAGCGAAAGCGAGTCCGAATAGGGCGTTGAGTCGCGTGTTCTAGACCCGAAGCGGAGTGATCTAGCCATGGGCAGGCTGAAGCGTGGGTAAGACCGCGTGGAGGGCCGAACCCACCAACGTTGAAAAGTTGGGGGATGACCTGTGGTTAGGGGTGAAAGGCCAATCAAACTCCGTGATAGCTGGTTCTCCCCGAAATGCATTTAGGTGCAGCGTCACGTGTTTCTTGCCGGAGGTAGAGCACTGGATGGTCTAGGGGGCCTACAAGCTTACTGAAATCAGCCAAACTCCGAATGCCGGTAAGTGAGAGCGTGGCAGTGAGACTGCGGGGGATAAGCTTCGTAGTCGAGAGGGAAACAGCCCAGATCACCAGCTAAGGCCCCTAAGCGTGTGCTAAGTGGAAAAGGATGTGGGATCGCATAGACAACCAGGAGGTTGGCTTAGAAGCAGCCACCCTTTAAAGAGTGCGTAATAGCTCACTGGTCAAGTGGTTCCGCGCCGACAATGTAGCGGGGCTCAAGCACACCGCCGAAGCTGTGGCATTCACGCGTGTACCTCGCGGCAGACTTTCGGGTTTGTTGTGCAGGTGTGTGGATGGGTAGGGGAGCGTCGTGCCGGGGGTGAAGCAGCCGAGTGATCGAGTTGTGGACGCGGCACGAGTGAGAATGCAGGCATGAGTAGCGAAAGAAGGGTGAGAAACCCTTCCGCCGGATGACCAAGGGTTCCAGGGCCAGGCTAATCCGCCCTGGGTGAGTCGGGACCTAAGGCGAGGCCGAGAGGCGTAGTCGATGGACAACGGGTTGATATTCCCGTACCCGTGTAGGAGCGCCCGTGATGAACCTCGTTGTGCTAACCATCCGAACTGCTGTGGGCTTTCGGGTCTGTGGTGGGGAGCGTGGGAACCTGGCGGGTAGTAGTCAAGCGATGGGGTGACGCAGGAAGGTAGCTGATCCCGGCCGGTGGTTGTGCCGGGGTAAGCGTGTAGCCCGATGTGTAGGCAAATCCGCACATCTTGTGGGTGAGACGTGATGCCGAGCCGATTCAGGTGAAGTCAGTGATCCTATGCTGCCGAGAAAAGCCTCTAGCGAGTTCCGAGCGGCCCGTACCCCAAACCGACACAGGTGGTCAGGTAGAGAATACCAAGGCGATCGGGTGAACTGTGGTTAAGGAACTCGGCAAATTACCCCCGTAACTTCGGGAGAAGGGGGGCCGGACGCGTGAAGGCACTTGCTGCTGGAGCGTGGTATGGCCGCAGAGACCAGGGGGAAGCGACTGTTTACTAAAAACACAGGTCCATGCGAAGAAGTAATTCGATGTATATGGACTGACGCCTGCCCGGTGCTGGAACGTTAAGGGGACCGGTTAGTTCCTTCGGGGGCGAAGCTGAGAACTTAAGCGCCAGTAAACGGCGGTGGTAACTATAACCATCCTAAGGTAGCGAAATTCCTTGTCGGGTAAGTTCCGACCTGCACGAATGGCGTAACGACTTCCCTACTGTCTCAACCACAGGCCCGGCGAAATTGCATTACGAGTAAAGATGCTCGTTACGCGCGGCAGGACGGAAAGACCCCGGGACCTTTACTATAGCTTGACATTGGTATTCGGATTGGCTTGTGTAGGATAGGTGGGAGCCGGTGAAGTCCATACGCCAGTATGGGTGGAGGCAATCTTGAAATACCACTCTGGTTGATTTGGGTATCTAACTTCGGGCCGTTATCCGGTTCAGGGACAGTGTCTGGTGGGTAGTTTAACTGGGGCGGTTGCCTCCTAAAAGGTAACGGAGGCGCCCAAAGGTTCCCTCAGCCTGGTTGGCAATCAGGTGTTGAGTGCAAGTACACAAGGGAGCTTGACTGTGAGACTGACAGGTCGAGCAGGGACGAAAGTCGGGACTAGTGATCCGGCACTTGCGTGTGGAAGCGGTGTCGCTCAACGGATAAAAGGTACCCCGGGGATAACAGGCTGATCTTCCCCAAGAGTCCATATCGACGGGATGGTTTGGCACCTCGATGTCGGCTCGTCGCATCCTGGGGCTGTAGCAGGTCCCAAGGGTTGGGCTGTTCGCCCATTAAAGCGGTACGCGAGCTGGGTTTAGAACGTCGTGAGACAGTTCGGTCCCTATCCGCCGTGCGCGTAGGATACTTGAGAAGGGCTGTCCCTAGTACGAGAGGACCGGGACGGACGAACCTCTGGTGTGCCAGTTGTCCCGCCAGGGGCACGGCTGGTTGGCTACGTTCGGAAGGGATAACCGCTGAAAGCATCTAAGCGGGAAGCTCGCTTCGAGATGAGGTATCCCACCCCGGTAACGGGGGTAAGGCCCCCAGCTAGACGACTGGGTTGATAGGCCGGAGATGTAAGCCCGGTAACGGGTTCAGTTGACCGGTACTAATAGGCCGAGGACTTGACTACTAAGTTGCTACGCGTCCACTATGCGATATCTGAACCAACAACACATGATGCCAGTGTCTGGTTGTGGTGTGTGGTGTGGTTGATGAGTGTTACGGCGGTTATAGCGGTGGGGAAACGCCCGGTCACATTCCGAACCCGGAAGCTAAGCCCACCAGCGCCGATGGTACTGCATCCGGGAGGATGTGGGAGAGTAGGACGCCGCCGGAC